>NZ_JBFRDN010000005.1:0-237130 GCF_052113785.1 Phyllobacterium sp. TAF24
AGACTGGACACACGCACCGGCATTTCCGTATCGATCGTGTGGGTCAGTTCCAAGCCAACATTGCCATGGCGCGACAGGAACGTAGAATAGCCCTGTCCATGGCGTGTTTCATACTGCACCGATGGATCACGCAGCACCGAAGCCGTGGGCGAGAATGCCGTGCCCTTGTCGAGATCAACGACATAGATCGCTTCGCCCGACCGGTTGATAACAGGGTCGTTCGACCATTGCGTCAACTGATAGTCGCGGCTGTTGCTGGACCATGTGAAGCCTGCACCCTCAGCCGAAACGTGGAAGCCAAAGCCTGCATTGGAAATCACATTGATCCAAGGCTGCGGCGTGTTGGCCCGGTCGGCAAGACGGATGACATATTCATTGGTCTTCATGTTGAAGCCGCCAAAACCATTCCAGAAGGCAAGATCACTACCCTCTGTTTTCTGGCGACGCTTGCTTGCCAGTTGGGTCGGCGCTGGCGCAATGGCGCGCATGTCGTCAAGACCGGTGTCACCGGTAGCGAGCGTTTTGCCGGAAGCAGTAATGGTTGGCTGCAGATCTGCCGCCGCCAGTTCTTCCGTACGCTTCAATTGCTCGACCAGCGTGCCGTTCTGCGCATGCATGACGATACGGGCGGAGGCGAGCAGGGTATTATAGCTCGCATCGCTCATCTGGTCTTTGCGCACGGTGAAGATATGGACACGCGGTCCATATTGGCCACCACGGTTGCGGCTGTTTTCGCAGATTGCTTCAAGCCCGCGCTGGAAATCCTGTGCATAGGAGAAGGAGCGCTCATTGATGACGACAACGTCAACCACAAGCCCCTTCGCCCGCCAGTATTCCTGTGCCTTCAGCACGTTCTTCAGCGTTTCCATATCGGCTTCATCATCAATGCGCAGTGCAAGGATGGGGAAGTCGCCCGAGATGGACATGGGCCAGAGATCGGACTGGCTGCCAAGGCCGGATGCGATGCTTTCGGAGGGCAGGCGCAAGGCCTTGTCCGTATAGATCAGGCTGGTTGCGACGCGCTGGAAATCCGCAGCCTCATCCGGATTGATCTCGATATGATGCAGCCGCACCTGCGAACTTGTCCACGACAATGAGAATTCGCGGGCAAAGCAATCCGGATGGCGGAAGCGCGAGACGACTTCTTCCAGTTCATGCCGGTCTGGCCCGACAAGGGTCCAGTAAACCAGCGTCACACGCTTGTGCGCAGGAACACGCACGCGGCAACGCAGCGAAGCGATGGGATCGAGCACAAATCCCTGACTGCCATTAAGAGTGACGCCCTCATCGAAAGCTGCCGGATTGCGCAGATTGCGACCACGGCCGATAAATGCCCGCCGGTCGGTTTCCGCCTGAATTTCGCGCATTGCGCCAGAACCATCGGTAACCACATGGGCCACGTGAATATCGGGTTCATTGCTGTCACGCTTGCGGCGCGTCGCATAAATCGTGTCGCCGCGCGGATCGATATCGGTTTCCACGAACATCTTGGCAAATGCCGGATGTGCCGTATCCGTATCGTCAGCGGTCAACACCAGTTCCGCATAGGACGTCACTTCAATGATCCGGTCTTTTGTACCGGTATTGGTGATGATGATGCGGCGGCCTTCGCCATCGGAATCCGAAGCGACAATGGTTTCCACTGTGGTCTGGATCGTGCCATTTTCCTTGACGAATTCAGCTTTGTAGTCAGCAAAGATGGTTGTGCTTTTTTCGCCGGCTGCCCGAACGGGATCGCCAGTCGCCGACCACCATTCACCGCTGTCGAGATCGCGCAGGAACAGGAACGTGCCATAGCCGCTTTCAAGCGGATCAGGCTGGAAGCGGGTGATGGCAAGACCATTCCAGCGGCTGTAACCACCACCATTGGCGGTGACCATGACCGAGTAATGGCCGTTCGACATGATCTGCGTGGCGCGTGGGGCGGAAAGCGGGTTCTTGATGAAGCGGATAGACGCCGTTTCCTCGCCGCTTTCCACCGCCTTGCGCATGGGATTATCGGCCTTGGCCTGCAGGACAGGAATTTCGCGCGGGGCTTTTTCCTGCAACAGCAGTTCGGCAGCTTCAATCACAGGATCCGAATGGAACCGGTCACGCATGCGGCCTTCGAACACCACATTGTTGACGGCAACAATCGACATGCCGTGATGGTGCGCCATGTAGTTGCGCACGACGGCATATTCCTCACCCTCGCGAACGCGGGAGCGGGTGAAGTCCACGGCATCATAGAAACCATACTGACCCAGCGCACCCATCTCGCGCAGGCGCTTGAGATTAACGACAGCTTCTGCCGGGCGATATTGGGCTGCCATGATGCTGGCATAGGGTGCCACCACATAGTTTTTGGACAGGCCACGCTTCAGGCCGAGCGTCGGAACACCGAAATTGGTGTACTGGTAGTTCATCTCCGGATCGCGCGCATTATAGGCGGCTTCGGAAATACCCCATGGCAGACCCTTTGACTCGCCATATTCGATCTGGCGCTGAACGATCAGCTTGTTGGTTTGATCGAGCATGGAGCCCAATGGTTCGATCATGACCAAAGGTGGCATGAGATATTCGAACATGGAGCCTGACCACGAGATCAGCGCACCGCGCCAGCCAACCGGAACCAGAAGACGGCCAAGACGGAACCAGTGATCAACCGGTATATCGCCCTTGGCAATGGCAAAGAGGCTGGCAAGACGGGCCTCCGAAGCCAGAAGATCGTAGCAGCTGGCATCAAGCTCATTGGTATCGACACGGAAACCGATTGATAGCAGACGGCGTTCCTTGCGCTCAAGGAAGGTGAAGTCCGTATCAAAGGCCAGTTGCCGGGCCCGGGTTGCCAACGAAACCAGACGTTCGCGCAGGCTGTCCGTACCATCATGCGTTCCGATGGCATCATCCGTATGGGCCTGACAGGTCTTGACCAGAAGCAGCGCCCAGCCATTGGCAACGGTGCTCAGCGGGCTTTCAAGTTCGCCGTGCAGTTCCTCGGTCAGGCGCTGAATGTCACCGGCAAACAGCGAAAGATTGATAGTGCGCAGGGAAGCGGTTTCAGGCTCTTCCTTGATGGTTGTGATCGCACGGCGGAAGTTCGCCACACGCTCATCGAGACGGCGGCGCAGTGGCCGCAGCACACGGCGTTCATCGGGAATATCGTTGATCGCCTCTTCAAGGATATCGCTGACATCGAGAATACCGTCGAGATCGCTTTGCAGATAGACCGACGGTGCTTCGGCCCACTTTTCCAAAGCGGAGGAAAGCGCCACCAGATGACCGGCGAGATTGCCACTATCCACTGAGGAGACATAGAGCGGCAGCAGGGGCCGCAATGTCGTTGTCTCATACCAGTTGTAGAGATGGCCGCGATATTTTTCCATCTTCTCAAGGGTGGTCAGCGTGTCATCAATACGCGTCAGCGTCTCGTTGAAACCGATCCAGCCAAAGTCGCGCGCAGCCACGGTCGACAGCAGATACATGCCGATATTGGTTGGCGATGTGCGTGTCGCGATAACCGGATGCGGGTCTTCCTGAAAATTGTCAGGCGGAATGAAATTCTGCTCTTTGGTGACGAACGTATCGTAATAATGCCAGGTGCGGCGGGCGAACCGGCGCAATTCGCTCTTATCCGAAGAGCGGACGTTCAGATCATCCAGCGGCTTGGCCGAACGGCTGACGAGCCATGCAATGACAGGCGAGAAGAACCAGATCAGCGCAAAAGGCACGGCCAGAAACCATGCCCGGTTATGGGTGGCGAGTGGCAGTGCAATGGCAACAATGGCCACGATAACAGCTGGCCACATCAGGCGGGCATAATATTGCAACGTATCCGGCGCGCTGGCCTTGGCCTGTGCCGCAGCACGCCATTCGAGCAGGTTCTTGCGCGAGATGAACACGCGGTAGAGCGTGCGGGCGATAGCATCCGCCATCAGGCAGGCCATGTTGGCGATAAAGGTAATGCGCAGCGCAATATCGGCGGCACCGGAGAAGATATCGGTGAGGATCGCCTGAAAATGGCCCTTGAGCGACAGGTTCATATCTGTCGGCACGAGATTGGTGAAGAGGATCATCGTCGGGACGATGAACATGCTGAAGATCATGAAGAATTGCCATAGCGCGGCAACACCCGGTGGCAGCAATGTCCAGCCGGCAATCGAAGCGATAATCCAGAAAACAGGCGTCAGCGAGCGGCGCAGATTGTCGGTCATCTTCCAGCGGGTAACCGCTGTTACCCCCGGCTTGGTGCTGAAGAGATAAGGCAGAAGTTGCCAGTCACCACGGGTCCAGCGATGGTGGCGGGAAATGTCGACATTGTATCCGGTAGGATAATCTTCAACCACCTCGACATCGCTGACGAGAGCGGCACGGGCATAGCCACCTTCGAGAAGGTCGTGGCTGAGAACAGTGTTCTCATCGATCTTGCCATCAAGCGCCAGTTCGAAGAAGTCGATATCGTAGAGGCCCTTGCCGGTGAATGTGCCTTCACCCAACACGTCCTGATAAACGTCTGAAACGGCAAAGACATAAGGATCGATGCCGCGATTGACAGAGAAGACACGTTGCAGGAACGACGCATCGTCACCTGTCGTCAGCGAGGGCGTAACGCGCGGCTGGAGAATGGCATAACCGCTCGTCACACGGCCGGACTTTTCCTTGTAGATTGGACGGTTCAGCGGATGGCTGAGCTTGCCCGCAAGACGATTGACGGAATCCGGCGTCAGACGCGTATCGGAGTCGAGCGTCATCACAAATTTGATGTCGGTGGGCACGTCCTCATTGCTGGGGAAATAGGTTGTATCTTTATCGCCGCGCAGCAGAAGGTTGAGTTCGTGCAACTTGCCGCGCTTGCGCTCCCAGCCCATCCAGCGGCCTTCCTGTGCATTGTAAAGGCGTTTGCGGTGCAGGAGGAAGAAACGTGGATTTCCGCCTTGAGTATAATGCTGATTGAGCGCGGTTACTTTTTCGCGTGCATAGTCAAGAATATCAAGATCATTCTCGGTCTGCTCAACTTTGCTGTCGGCCCAGTCGGTCAGCAGCGCGAAATAAATTTCACCGCGCGGGTTGGTCAGATAATGGACTTCGAGATTGCGGATATGCTCGTCAACGGAATCGCGTGAGGTGATCAGCGTCGGCACCGCCACAAGGGTTTTGGCTTCCGGCGGCAGTCCGTTCTTATATTCAAAGCCGATCAGCCGTGTCGGCGGCATGAACATCGGAATGATCCAGTTGACGAAACCATTGGCGGTTTCCATCGTCGGGAAGACGGCCAGTATCGTGAGCAGAAGAACCGTATCGCTCGGCAGGCCATAGCGGCGCAGCCAATAGTGGATCAGAAACAGAATACCGATGGAGATAACGGAGGCGGGAACCCACAGACCGGCAAGGCCAAGCATCTTGTAGAACCGCACCCAGCGCTGCAGCACCGTCGGTGTGGAACCACAGGTTTCCTCGAGTTCGGAGCGTCCGTCACCCGCGAGATAATAGCCGACATCGCGCTTGCGTTGCACGGTAACGCTTTTCTCGTCGCCTTTGGTTTCGGCGCTGTGATGGGCCAGATCAAGTGCGGCCTGTGTAATGTCCTGCTCGCTCTTGCCGGAGCGGCGCGCGATCTTTTCAATTGCCACGCGATAGGCGTTGCGGGAGTGGAAATCGAGCGCGTCGAAGTTGGAATGTTCGCGCAGCACCGCATCGACGCCGCTAACCGTCTCAAACCATGTGATCCAGTCGACGTCGTCAATGGCTTTCAGGCTGCGAATGAGGTTACCCATGGTAACACCGCCGGTGGACTGGCGCGTATGTTCCTGGATAATGGCGTCTTCCGCGTCACTGCCGTTCTTCTCCAGCTCTTCTTCCAGCCAGGCGACAGCGGCGCCGGAATGCATCGCGCCGCCACGCAGGCGGTAGAGCAAATGGGTAGCAAATGTGCTGTCGCGCGCAGCCGTGGTGTATTGGGCTAGAAGCTGCGGCAGCGTGTCCTTGTCGGCGTTGAGCGTGATTTCATCGGCAACGCTATTGGCATAGGCGCGCATGCGCCGGGCGCGCTCGACCCGCAAAGACAGGCGGCGCGCATTCTCGATAAGGATGAAGCGCACAGCTGAAGGCAGCGCCCAAAGCTCACCAATATGCAGCGGCGAAACGGTCTGGAAGCCTTCGACCACGGCGGTCAGGCTGCTGAGCGAGAACTGGCTGTCCGTATGGGCTGCATAGAGCCAGGCGAGTGCCATGACACGCGGAATTTCCGGCTTGCCTTTCAGCGGGGGCAACTGGCGGAAGAATTTTTTCGGAAGATCGCGTTCGACCTGCTGGATGTTCTGATCAACGAGATAATAATTGTCGAGGAGCCACTGCGCTGCCGGTGTAATCGTTTCGCCCTTGCGTGCAGCCGCGTCGGAGGAACGATAGGAGTGCAGGATCAGCCGCGCATTCTCGACGGTGCGTTGCTCAAAGACCATCGGTTCATAATCGGGCAAGCGGATGTCTTCGCCGCGCGCCACGCGCGCACCCATCTCTCGCAGATCGTCAACGGATTTGTAGTGAGCTCTGATTGGATTGGGTTGGACCGAAAAAATCTGACCAACGGCATTCTTCTGTGGTGTGAAAGATTTAAAAAAAGACAGTAGGGCCATTTGCCTTCGTTTCGGTTGTGAAGAAAAAATCTTCAGGGCTGCAACACAGACGATAATAACGGGTCGATTGACCCATAGAGGAGTCACGATCTAATCGGGTCGGAGCAACTAAGCTACCATCACTTTTACCCTTGCCGATCAGTTTTGATGAAAATGAGTCAAATTTCCATCTGTTTATCTTAGGCAATTCGTAGCGGACTGCACAGGGGCATTGCGCGCAAACCGCGTTGTAGCCGTTCACGGAATGCCATAGGCTTTGTGAACAGACTGTTTCGAGATCAGTAACAGCAAATATAGCGGACATGCAAAAAAGCCGGAGGGGAACTCCGGCTTTCCGTGTCGGTCGTAAGGAGGGTTAAACCTTCGGAAAAACCCGCCAATGCTTGGGGCGAAAGGCGATGCGGCTCTTTTCCTTGGCCGGATGATCAGCGGGAATTTCAATCTCGACCCGTTCTGCCGCGCCGCCGATTTCAAGTTCCACACGCCTTGTCGCACCCACGCGGCGGCTTGCAATGACAGTCCCGGCAATGCAGCCGCCACAACCATCGACCAGTTCGACATCGTGCGGGCGGAAATAAAGCGCGGCTTCCCCGTCAGGCACATCGCTCTTTATGCCAAGTGCACGGTCCGTAAGCCAGATTTCGCCGCTTTCTATCCGCACCGACAACGAGCTTGATTCGCCAATAAAGCCGTAGACGAACGGAGAATTCGGCGTGTCATAGACCTGATCAGGTGTGCCAATCTGCTCGATCTTGCCCTGGCTCATCACCACCACACGGTCGGCGAGTTCCAGCGCCTCGTCCTGATCATGCGTCACAAAAACCGTGGTGTGCATGGTCTTGTCGTGAATTTCCCGCAGCCAGCGGCGCAGTTCCTTGCGCACCTTGGCGTCGAGCGCACCGAATGGCTCGTCAAGAAGCAATACGCGCGGCTCAATCGCCATGGCACGGGCAAGCGCAACGCGCTGGCGCTGACCACCGGAAAGCTGGGCCGGATAGCGCTTTTCCAGTCCACCAAGCTGCACGAAATCGAGCAGCTCTGACGAGCGGCGGCGGATTTCCTCATTGCTTGGGCGGCTGGCAGACGGGCGAACTTTGAGGCCGAAACCAACATTGTCGATCACAGTCATATGCCGGAACAGCGCATAATGCTGGAATACGAAGCCGACATTGCGTTCCTGCACGGATTTCAGCGATGCGTCTTCGTCGCCGAAGAACACCTTGCCCTCAGTCGGGGTTTCCAGACCGGCAATCAGCCGAAGAAGCGTTGTCTTGCCTGATCCCGATGGACCGAGCAAGGCAATCAGCTCTCCCGAATTGATATCGAGCGACACGTCGTGCAACGCCGGAAAGCGATCAAATTCCTTGCGTACACCACTTACGCGAACGTCCATCTTAATTCCTCTCAGTGTCCGCCATTGGCAGCCAGTTCCGCACCATATCTCAACTCCAGAAGAGTTTTGAGAACGAGCGTTACCAGCGCCAGCAGCGCCAGAAGCGAAGCCACTGCAAAGGCAGCAACCGTATTGAATTCGTTGTAGAGAATCTCGACCTGCAGCGGCATCGTATTGGTCAGGCCACGAATATGGCCTGAAACGACGGACACTGCGCCAAACTCTCCCATGGCACGGGCGTTGCACAAGAGCACGCCGTAGAGCAAGCCCCATTTGATGTTCGGCAGGGTGACATGCCAGAAAGTCTGCCAGCCATTGGCACCAAGCGAAAGCGCGGCCTCCTCATCGGTCGTGCCCTGTTCCTGCATCAACGGGATCAGTTCACGCGCAACAAATGGGAAGGTCACGAAAACCGTTGCCAGGACAATGCCCGGAACAGCAAACAGGATTTCGATCCCGTGCGATTTGAGCCAGGGCCCCAGCGCGCTATGACTGCTGAACAAGAGCACATAGACAAGACCCGAAATAACCGGAGAAACCGAAAAAGGCAGATCGATCAGGGTTGTCAGAAACGCCTTTCCCTTGAATTCAAACTTGGCAATCGTCCAGGCTGCGACCACGCCAAACACGAGATTAAGCGGAACAGCAATCACCGCCACCAAAAGGGTCAGCCGAATGGCGGAAAGCGCATCCGCATCGGCAAAGGCTGCAAAGTAAGCCGCGGGACCCTTTCGGAACGCCTCAAAGAAAACCGAGATGAGCGGCAGAAGCAGGAACAGCCCGAGAAACGCCAGCGCCACGCCAATCAGCACGAAACGCGCCGTTCGGCTTTCCGTGGTCGCCGGGTGCCAGGCTTTGGTTGCAGGCTCCGGAGGTTGTGGCAATTCATGTCGCATAGCCATACCTCCTGCGGCTCCAGGCCTGAATGAGATTGATGACAAAAAGCATCGTGAACGAAATGATCAGCATAATGGCCGCAATTGCAGTCGCACCGGTATAGTCAAACTCTTCAAGCCTGATAACGATCAGAAGTGGCGCAATTTCCGAAATATAAGGAAGATTGCCAGCAATGAAGATCACCGATCCGTATTCGCCAACGGCACGGGCAAAGGCGAGGGCAAAACCGGTAAGGATCGCTGGTGTCAGTCCGGGTAACAGCACACGCGTGATCGTCTGGAACCGCGTGGCGCCAAGTGTGGCGGCCGCCTCTTCCACTTCCTTGCGGATTTCCTCCATCACCGGCTGCACGGTGCGCACGACGAAAGGCAGTCCGATAAAGATCAGGGCAATGGTTATGCCAATCGGTGTAAAGGCGACCTTGATTCCCAGCGGATCGAGCCATTTGCCGATCCAGCCATTCTTGGAGTAGAGCGCTGTCAGGGCAATACCGGCAACAGCCGTTGGCAAAGCGAAGGGCAAATCCACAATGGCGTCGATGATACGGCGACCGGGGAAGCGGTAGCGCACCAGCACCCAGGCGACGATAACGCCGAACACGACATTGACAAGCGCGGCCACGAACGACGTGCCGAAGCTGATCTTCAACGCGTTCAGTGTGCGCGGATCTGTTGCGACATGCCACATGCCGCCCCAGCCAAGCGAGGCGGAACGCCAGACCAGACCGGCCAGTGGAATAAGAACGATGAGGGTCAGATAGGCAAGAGTGAAGCCGAGTGTCATTCCGAACCCTGGAATGACACTCGGCCTCTTAAACCGCCAACCTGCCTTGGCAAGGTTGGAAAGCATGCTGTTACTTTTTCGGCTTGTAAATCTGGTCAAACGTTCCGCCATCTCCGAAGTGATAGGGCTGTGCTTTAGCCCATCCACCGAAGATTGGATCATCGATCGTCACCAGTTTCAACTCCGGCAATTTCTTCAAGATGTCAGCAGGCACCAGTTTAGGCTCCGCCGGGCGATAAAAATGCTTGGCGGCGATGGTCTGGCCCTCTGCGGAGTAGAGATATTGCAGGTAGGCTTCAGCCACCTTGCGTGTGCCCTTGGCATCGACATTGCCGTCGACAACAGCCACCGGCGGCTCGGCGAGGATGGATTGCGGCGGGACAATGATGTCGAACTTGTCGGCACCGAACTCATCGGAAGCAAGATAGGCTTCATTTTCCCATGCGAGCAACACATCGCCAAGCTCGCGCTGGGCAAAGGTAGTGGTCGAACCGCGCGCGCCGGAATCAAGCACGGGAACATGCTGGAACAGATTGCCGATATAGTCCTTGATCTTGGCTTCATCGCCGCCGTACTGGCCATAGGCCCAAGCCCAGGCTGCAAGGTAGTTCCAGCGGGCGCCACCGGATGTTTTCGGATTTGGCGTGATGACTTCGACACCATCCTTGACCAGATCGCCCCAATCCTTGATGCCCTTGGGATTGCCCTTGCGCACGAGGAAAACAATTGTGGACGTGTAAGGTGCCGAATTGTGCGGATATTTGGTGCGCCAGTCAGGGTTGATTTTCTTGGTCGCCTTGACGATGGCCGAGATATCGCTCTCAAGCGCCAATGTCACCACATCGGCATCAAGGCCATCAATGACGGAGCGAGCCTGCGCACCGGAGCCGCCATGCGAGGTCTGGATGGTCAGGGTCTCGCCCGTATCGGCCTTCCATTTCGCAGCAAAAGCCGCGTTGTAGTCCTTGTAGAGTTCGCGGGTCGGATCATACGAGACGTTCAGAAGCGTCGTATCCGCATGGGCGGCAGACAGCGATTGAAAGGAAACTGTTGCGGCGAACAATGCTGCCGCCAGCGATAGCGAAAATCGGGAATGTTTCATGCCTGCCTCCGTGTAGTGTGACCTGAAGCGTAGCAGAGCGACCCGCATAGCGGGCGTTGGAAAGAATTCCTTTTATATCGATAAATTAGAAAATTCTACCTGAATACGTTAGTCTACAGAAACAGTAGTCTATTATCCGCTGACCCGGAATTTTGCCCGCAACAGGATTCTTTCAGGCTATCAAGCGCAAGCTCCAATTAAATGGATTGATGGGTTTGGTACTCTTGAGAAAACTGGTTGCGTGCGAAATAATATTTCACCGGTAGGTTGTGTTGTCCGCGTTGAAGGACAGTACCGGCGCAGGGCCGGTACCGGGCTGGAGGCCTTTATTTTCTGAGCAGCAGGTCGGCCGGTTCCACCGACGCAACTTCCGTGAAAGTGCTCGTCACGGCCTTGGCTTCAATGGAAGCGCGCACCGTGAGCGGTGTGATGAAAATCGCCAGAGTCAATGCGGCAGTCGCGGCGATTGAGAGGCGTCGTTCCAAGCGGGAGCTGATGATCATTATATTTCCCCTTCTTCTTAATGGTACTTCGCCCGCATCGGGCGAGAAATGATGTCATCGATTGCAAATTTCGGGATCGGCAAAAGCACTTGATCCAGTTCCACCAGTGTTTCGGCAAAACCGATGGCTGCGTTCTCGACTTCCTCATGGCGGGAGGGACATGCCATGGCATTGAGGCAGGTTCTTGCTGCAAGCATGTCGCAATTTTGAAGTCCGGCGATCAGACCCAAAGTCAGGCACTCTTCCTTGCACACATGGTGTGAGCCGAACGGGAATGTCTTCAGCGGGCACAGGGCGCAATGGCGCAGCGTGCGGATGAAGAAAGACAGTTCCGACAGGGCGCGATTGCCTTCACGGGTGCCGAGAATTTCGCTGTAAAGTCCGTAAGCCATTTCCCAGGCAATCACCGAGCCGGTTTCAAACCCGGCAGTCCAGCGGCGATACCCTTCAAGCACGAGCTTTTCCGGGGTACGGTCGAAATAACAACCCGTACCGTTCCCGATTTCAGATGTGCGTGGATACATGCCCACTCCCATCCTGCTCATTGTTGCGGATCAAGGCAGTAAATTCGTTGTGGCATAGCCAGGCAACGGGCTGCGTCAGCCTGTTGAGGCCGGAAGCAGAATGTGGACGCCGTGGGTGCAGCGTAGAGACCACGCGCAGGCGTGGCAGAAAAAGACCTATCATAGGGTCCTCCAATCGAACGGGTTCAAGGCCCAGACATCAAAGGTATGCACTCCTGTGCTCGTGCATAAAGGCAATGCTTCGATTCAAAGTCAAATGATAATTTCGGAAAACAATGAAAAATATCAATAGCTTAGAATTATTCTAGGAAATTATGAGTATTTTAGTAGACAATTGTTCTGGCAAGCTGACAAATCACCGCACCTCAGCCGTCTTTACGGGTGGAAGCCGTACGACCGCATTCTCAGGAATTTCAGGAATTAGCCTAAAGCTGCGTGACCATCCGGTGGGACGAGGGATGGATCATCCGCACGAATGTGATCGGTTTCTGCGGCACGAATGTAACGCGCTCGACAATGAACACCGCATCCTTTTCGGCAACACCAAGAATATCGGCTTCTTCTGCCCCCGCCACATCAGCGTGAAAGACAATTTCAGCCTGTGAAAACGGCGAGTGGGTCACCAGCCATTCATTTGGGCTGATGGTTTCAAACGTCTCACCGCGAATGGAAGGCACAGCATCCAGATTAACCCAGCGGTCCTCATATTGATAGGCCTTGCCATCGGAAAGATGCAGACACCGTACATGCAGCATCTCCTTGCCCTTGGTGAGGCCCATGCGCTGGGTAATGCTAGCGGGGGCTTTCTCAACCCGGTTGGAAAGCAGCTTGAATTGGTATTTTCCGCCCTTTGTCTCGATTTCCTGCCTGATAATAGGAATGACGAAGCGTGCCTCGCGCATTGGATGCAGGGCCACCCGTGTTCCGGCCTTGCGCTTGCGTACAAGCACACCGCCACGCGCCAATTCCTGCAGGGCGCGATTGACAGTTGCGCGGGCGCAGCCAAACTCAACCGATAAAACTTCCTCGCCGGGAATAAGCGCTCCGGGAGCCCAGACCCGCTCGGCGATGCGCCGGGCCATTTCAGCCTTGATGGCGTGGAAGGATTTTCGCGCTGCTGCTGTCACACCCGCTCCAGAATCGACGCAAGCCGCGTCTTGTAGGTTGCAAAAATTTGCTCGCGCGCATGATGGCGTCCGTTATGCACCACATGGCGGCCTGCCGACCACACATCGGTCACCGCATGCCTGTCGCCTGCAAAAATCCAGCCGTCAAGCAGCCGGTCGCCCTTAAGGCCAAGGATCGCAGGATTGTCGGCATCGAGCGCGACCATATCGGCCCATTTCCCGGACGCCAGACTGCCAGCATTGCGGCCAAGCGCCTGTGCTCCGCCATTAAGTGCTGTGTCATAGAGCGTTCGCCCGTTGGACTTGCCATCAACCGAAAGCGTCACCCGCGAGACATCGCGTAGGCGCTGGCTATATTCAAGCTGCCGCAATTCTTCCGATGGCGAAATGCGGATATTGGAATCCGAACCCGTACCAAAGCGTCCACCCGCATTGAGATAGCGCACACCGTCGAATATGCCATCACCGAGGCTGGCTTCGGTCAGCGGGCAAAGGCCGACAACCGCGCCGCTTTTGGCGACGCGCAATGTTTCTTCCGGCGTCATATGTGTCGAGTGGATGAGGCACCAGCGTTCATTGACGGGCAGGTGATCCAGCAGCCAGCTCATGGAGCGTTGGCCATAGGCAGCCTGAACCTCTTCCAGCTCGGGAAGCTGCTCAGCAATGTGAATATGGAACGGCATGGCTCTAAACCGGCGCTCAAGCTCCAGAAGGTCATGCTCATTGACGGCGCGGATTGAATGCGGCGCAACGCCGAAACCGGCATCCGGCCCAGTCTGGCGGGCTGCTTTTTCAGCCGCCTCAGCCAATTGTGAAAACCGTTCAACGTCATTGCCAAAGCGCAATTGCCCGCCCGCAAGCGCCCGACCATCGACACCGCCCTGCGCGTAGGCGACAGGCAGCAATGTCAGGCCGATACCGGTGGCACTGGCTGCAGCGGCGATCCGCTCGGACAACTCGCCAAGGCTCGCATAGGGCGTTCCACCCGGCTGGTGGTGAACATAGTGAAATTCTGCAACGCTGGAATAACCGGATTCAAGCATTTCGACGAAAGCAAAGGCGGCGATGGCCTCAATATCCGCAGGGTCGAGAATATCAAGAAACCGGTACATGATCGCGCGCCACGTCCAGAAACTATCCCGGCCCTCAGGGCTGCGCGCTTCTGACAGTCCCGCCATCGCGCGTTGAAAGGTGTGACTGTGCAGATTGGCCTGAGCGGGAAGCAGGATAGCGGTGCTGTGGCTGTTGGGGAGGGCGTTGCTGTTGGCTTTGACGGAAATAATTTGTCCAGTTGCATCGATTTGCACCAGAACATCGTTTTCCCAGCCGTTTTCCGTGAGGGCCTTATTCGCAAAAACGGATTTTTTGGCTTCGCTCATTTCTTCTCTCATCCCCGGATTGACATAATATGTATATACATAATAACGTCATGAGCAAGCGCTAATGGGGATGGTATCAAGGCCAATGAGGAAAATTCTTTCCGGATTGAGAATTGCGACGCTGGAGAATACCGGTGCGGCCTATGGCCTGATCGATGCGGGCGCCATCGGCATCGAAAATGATCGTATTTCCTGGGTCGGCGAGACCATTCCGGGTGACTGGAAAGGTGTTGAGACGCTGGATTTCGGCGGACGCCTGGCAACGCCTGCGCTGATCGATTGCCATACCCATCTGGTGTTCGGCGGCAACCGCGCGCGTGAATTTGAAATGCGGCTTGAGGGTGCAAGTTACGAGGAAATCGCCCGGGCAGGCGGCGGTATTGTCTCCTCGGTCAAATCGACCAATGGCCTTTCGGAAGATGAACTCGTCGCGCAAAGCCTGCCGCGCTTGGATACCCTGCTGGCGGAAGGTATTTCCACCGTTGAAATCAAATCCGGTTATGGCCTCAATATCGAAACGGAACTGAAAATGCTGCGGGTGGCGCGTCGCCTTGGCACGCTGCGTCCAGCACGCATCCGCACCAGCTATCTTGCTGCCCATGCGGTTCCGCCTGAATATCGTGGGCGCGCGGATGATTATATCGGCGAAGTAGTCCTGCCCGGTCTTGATGCCGCCCATGCGGAAGGTCTGGTTGATGCGGTTGATGGCTTCTGCGAGGGCATAGCTTTCTCGCCCGCGCAGATTGCTCGCGTTTTTGACCGGGCAAAGGCACTTGGTATCCCGGTCAAACTGCATGCGGAACAGCTTTCCAATCTTGGCGGTGCAAAGCTCGCCGCCTCCTATGGCGCGCTCTCCGCCGATCATCTTGAGTATCTCGATGAAGATGGTGCAAAGGCGATGGCTGCTGCTGGTACGGTTGCCGTGCTGTTGCCCGGTGCATTCTATGCACTGCGCGAAGAACGGGCACCGCCGGTCAAAGCCCTGCGCGAAGCCGGTGCGCGTATCGCTATCGCTACAGATTGCAATCCCGGCACATCGCCGCTGACATCACTGCTCCTGACCATGAACATGGCCTGTACCCTGTTCCGCCTGACTGCCGAAGAGGCACTGGCGGGCGCAACACGGGAAGCCGCCCATGCGCTTGGATTGCAGGATGATCTTGGCACAATCACTCCGGGCAAACGCGCCGAAATCGCCATCTGGAACGCCGCGCAGCCCGCAGAACTTTGCTACCGCATCGGCTTCAATCCCCTCCACCAGCTCATCTTGAAGGCCTAACCATGACCGTCGTCCTCCATCCCGGTTCCGTTCCACTTGCCGAACTGGAAAAAATCTACTGGCAGGGAACGCCGGTCAAGCTTGATCAATCGTTCCATAAAGGCATCGAAGCTGCCGCTGCGCGTATCGCCGAAATTGCCGCCGGAAACGCGCCGGTTTATGGCATCAATACCGGCTTCGGCAAACTTGCCTCGATCCGCATTGATGCGGCTGATGTGGGAACGCTCCAGCGCAATTTGATTCTGTCGCACTGCTGCGGCGTTGGTAAAGCGCTGCCGGAGAATATCGTCCGGCTGATCATGGCGCTGAAACTCATTTCACTGGGTCGCGGCGCTTCGGGTGTTCGCCCTGAACTGATCAGCCTGATTGAAGGGATGCTCGCCAAGGGTGTTATCCCGGTTATTCCTGAAAAGGGTTCAGTCGGTGCTTCGGGCGATCTGGCACCTCTGGCCCATATGGCTGCCGCAATGATTGGCGAGGGCGATGTGGTGTTTGCAGGAACCCAGATGCCCGCCGGTGAAGGGCTTGCCAAGGCTGGTCTGAAGCCGGTTGTGCTTGCCGCAAAGGAAGGGCTGGCACTCATCAACGGTACGCAGGTTTCAACGGCGCTGGCGCTGGCTGGCCTGTTCCGCGCGCACCGTTCCGCGCAGTCTGCTCTGATCACCGGCGCGCTCTCGACGGATGCGGCGATGGGCTCTTCCGCTCCGTTCCATCCGGATATTCATACCCTGCGCGGTCATCGCGGCCAGATCGATACGGGAGCAGCACTCCGCCGTCTCCTCGAAAATTCGCCGATCCGCGAAAGCCATATTGAAGGCGACGAACGCGTTCAGGACCCCTATTGCATTCGCTGCCAACCGCAGGTGGACGGGGCCTGTCTTGATCTCCTGCGCATGGCCGCCCGCACGCTCGAAATCGAAGCCAATGCTGTCACCGATAATCCGCTGGTTCTCAGCGATGGTTCAGTGGTCTCGGGCGGTAATTTCCACGCGGAACCCGTGGCTTTCGCTGCGGACCAGATTGCGCTTGCAATCTGTGAAATCGGCTCGATTGCGCAGCGCCGTATCGCGCTGCTGGTTGATCCGGCCCTGAGCTATGGCCTTCCTGCTTTCCTCGCCCGCAAGCCCGGTTTGAATTCCGGTCTGATGATTGCCGAAGTGACTTCTGCTGCGCTGATGTCAGAAAACAAGCAGATGTCGCATCCGGCATCGGTCGATTCCACCCCCACATCAGCCAATCAGGAAGACCATGTGTCCATGGCGTGCCACGGCGCGCGCCGCCTATTGCAGATGACCGACAATCTGTTCTCGATCATTGGCATTGAAGCATTGACCGCCGCGCAGGGCATTGATCTGCGCAGCCCGCTGCAAACAAGCCCGGAACTTTCCCGCGCCCATGCGGCGATCCGTTCCGTTGTGCCGACGCTGGATGAAGACCGCTATATGGCGCCCGACCTCAAGGCTGTGTCTGATCTTGTTGGCTCCGGCGCTCTGAATGCCGCCATTTCCCCTGATATCCTGCCAGCACTGGATACCGCCCTATGAGTGTTGTTGACGTCAAACAGGGTTCATCCCCGGTCATTTTAGGCTTGCCGCATACGGGCACGGAGGTTCCGGCTGATATCTGGGACCGCCTCAATGAAAATGGCAAGCTGCTTGCTGATACGGACTGGCACATTCACACGCTGTATGATGGCCTTTTGCCTGAAGCGACGACGGTGCGTGCGACGTTCCATCGTTATGTCATCGACGCCAATCGCGACCCTGAGGGTGTGAGCCTTTATCCCGGACAGAATACCACGGGCCTGATTCCTGAAACGGATTTCGATGGCAGGGCGATCTGGCGCGATGGCGAAAAGCCTGCAGCCGCCGACACGCAAACGCGGCTTGAACAGTTCCACAAGCCCTATCACGAGGCTCTCGCCGCAGAGATCAAGCGTGTGCAGGATATTCACGGCCTTGCCATTCTCTATGATTGCCACTCCATCCGCTCGCACATCCCGTTCCTGTTTGAGGGAAAGCTGCCGGATTTCAACATCGGCACCAATCAGGGCACCAGTTGCGCCCCCGAAGTGGCTGCCGCCACGGGCCGATTTGCGCTTGCTGCATCCGGTTATGATGGGGTGATGAACGGCCGCTTCAAGGGCGGCTGGACGACGCGGTATTACGGCCGTCCGCAACTGGGCATCCATGCGATCCAGATGGAACTGGCGCAGTCCACCCATTTGCAGACGGAAGCGCCGCCCTTTGCTTATGATGAAACCAAGGCCGAGCGCTTGCGCAAACATCTCAAAGACATTCTCGAAAATCTCGAACAAACCGCTTTCAAGCTGGGGAGCTAATGATGAACAATCCGCGCCATAACATTAGAGAAATTCGTAGCCCCCGTGGTACGGAACTCAACACCAAATCCTGGATGACCGAAGCGCCCCTGCGCATGCTGATGAACAATCTTGATCCGGACGTCGCCGAAAACCCCAATGAACTGGTGGTTTATGGCGGCATTGGCCGCGCCACCCGCACATGGGACGACTTTGACAAGATCGTCGCAACGCTCAAGACATTGAACGAAGACGAGACGCTGCTCGTGCAATCCGGCAAGCCGGTTGGCGTGTTCCGCACCCACGCGGATGCACCGCGCGTGCTCATTGCCAATTCGAACCTCGTTCCCCATTGGGCTACATGGGACCATTTCAACGAACTGGATAAGAAGGGTCTGGCCATGTACGGCCAGATGACCGCCGGTTCATGGATTTATATCGGCACGCAGGGCATTGTTCAGGGCACCTATGAAACCTTCGTTGAGGCTGGCCGTCAGCATTATGGCGGCAGTCTCAAGGGCAAATGGATTCTGACCGGCGGTCTCGGCGGCATGGGCGGCGCGCAGCCGCTGGCGGCTGTCATGGCCGGTGCCTGCTGCCTTGCCGTTGAGTGCAATCCTGATTCCATCGATTTCCGCCTGCGCACCCGCTATGTTGATGCCAAGGCCGAAACGCTGGATGAAGCCCTTGCAATGATCGACCGCTGGACCAAGGCTGGCGAAGCCAAGTCCGTGGGCCTTCTTGGCAATGCCGCTGAAATTCTGCCGGAACTGGTGCGGCGCGGTGTGCGTCCTGATATCGTCACCGACCAGACCTCGGCCCATGATCCGATCAACGGCTATCTGCCCAAGGGCTGGAGCATGGCTGAATGGAAAGCCAAGCGCGAGAGTGATCCGAAGGCTGTCGAAAAAGCCGCCCGCGCCTCCATGCGCGAACATGTGGAAGCGATGATTGCCTTCTGGAATGCCGGTGTGCCGACGCTCGATTATGGCAACAACATCCGTCAGGTCGCCAAGGATGAGGGGCTTGAAAACGCCTTTGCATTCCCCGGTTTTGTTCCTGCCTATATTCGTCCGCTGTTCTGCCGCGGTATCGGCCCGTTCCGCTGGGCTGCACTTTCGGGCGACCCGGAGGATATCTACAAGACCGATGCCAAGGTGAAGGAACTGACACCCGGCAATACCCATCTGCACAACTGGCTCGATATGGCGCGTGAACGTATCGCGTTTCAGGGCCTGCCCGCGCGCATCTGCTGGGTCGGTCTGGGTGATCGCCATCGCCTTGGTCTTGCGTTCAACGAAATGGTGCGTACAGGCGAGCTGAAGGCGCCTGTTGTCATCGGTCGTGATCATCTGGATTCTGGCTCCGTCGCCTCGCCGAACCGCGAGACCGAATCCATGAAGGACGGTTCCGATGCGGTTTCCGATTGGCCATTGCTCAACGCTTTGCTCAACACGGCATCCGGTGCCACATGGGTTTCGCTGCATCATGGCGGCGGTGTCGGCATGGGTTTTTCGCAGCATGCGGGCATGGTTATCTGTGCTGACGGTACTGATGATGCCAAGCGCCGTCTTGAGCGGGTTCTCTGGAACGATCCGGCAACCGGCGTCATGCGCCATGCGGATGCGGGTTATGAGATCGCCATTGATTGCGCCAGGGAGAAGGGCCTCAACCTGCCGGGCATTCTCGGCTGATGCGCGTCCTGCGCGCCGCTGATCACCGGCAGATGTCATGGAAGAACGGCAAGGGTGTCACCACCGAAATTGCCGTTTTTCCTGAAGGCGCATCGGTCGACAGTTTCGACTGGCGCATCAGCATGGCAAAGGTGCCTGATTCAGGTCCGTTCTCGGCTTTTGCCGGGATCAACCGGGTGCTGGTCGTACTTGAAGGCGAGATGGTGCTGACCGTGGACGGCGGATCGCCTGAAAAGCTCGATCCGTCATGTCCAGCCATGGGATTCCCCGGCGATAGGCCCACCAGCGCGGAAGTGCTGCATGCGGTAACGGACCTCAACATCATGATCAGGCGCGGAAGATATCAGGCGCGGGTTAGCCGGTTGGACAGGGCGGTTGTGCGTGGCGACGCCGAGCAGACTTTTGTGCTTCTACGCGATAATGCACAGCTGGTGTCAGGTGAAACGCTCAGGTCCGACGATGTATTGCATCTCGCAACGTTGGAAACAGCAACATTCGAAACCGCGCCATCCCATGCATGGCTCATCGAGATCAATTCTCTCTCCTCATGAGTATCCTCCGGGCATTTGTCGCTTTGCCGCATAGATTTCGCCGCCGAGCTGGAGTATCTGGTTAGCCGGAACCGCAAAATGGGGATGTGATGCGCAAATACGGATACGATTGGCAACTGGCGGTGCGCATGCTGTGCGCGCTGGCGCTTGTCTTCGTCGCCTTTGCCCATCAGCCCGTCATAGCCTCGCCCAATGATCAGATTGATCTTGCCGCCTATACGCTGCCTGACGGCACCGTTCCTGTGCTCTGCCTTCCCGGTAGTGGTGATCAGAACCCGCACAAAAGCGCCTATCACGGCAATAGCTGCGAAGCCTGCCGCCTCTCTGCTTCGTTCATTCTTGCCACCCCGCCCCATACGGGTGGCTTGAAGGTTGAACCTGTTCGCTCGCTTGCCATCAAGCGCGAAGCGGTTCTGATTGCCCGCAGCCTCTATCCTCCGGCAGCGCCGCCGCAGGCTCCCCCACTCGTCTGACAGGAACCCTTTCGCACGCTGGTCCGCCATCGAACGGAAGGGTTGCGCCATTTTCGGCGCGTCCATTGGCCTGATCAAAGGCCAATCATTGTTGCTTTCGGACGATTGGAACACGCATGAGCGTCTCAACTCTGGCTTCGGAGAAGCCAAAAGACATCAGTCAATCTCTCTACCGCGCCATCTGGCGCTGGCATTTTTTCGCTGGCCTTCTGGTCATTCCTTTCATGCTCAATCTTGCCATCACTGGTGGCCTCTATCTCTTCAAGGATGAAATCGACAATACGGTCTTTGCCTATCGCAATGTCGTCACGCCCCATAATGAGGTGCTTGCGCCATCACTGCTGATCAAGAATGCACAAGCGGCGGTGCCCGGTTCGACAATCCTGCGTTATCGCGATCCATCGACACCAACCCAATCAGCACGGGTGATCGTCGGCACTGATGCCGGAAAGGTGCTGGTCTTTGTTGACCCTTATACGGGTTCTGTTCTTGGCAAGGTCGCCGAGAAGCAGGAGTTCAACTGGGTCGTGCGCAAGATCCATAGTCTGGTCTATTTCGGCCTTGCACTTGACCGGGTGGTCGAAGCCGTTGGCGGTCTCGCATTGATCCTCGTTGTCACCGGCTTCTATCTCTGGTGGCCGCGCAAACAAAAAGGCGGCGTCATTACAGTGCGCGGCACGCCCGACAAGCGGGTGTTCTGGCGTGATCTGCATGCTGTGACTGGTGCAGTGGCCGGTGCGCTGATCTTCTTTCTTGCCATCACAGGCATGCCTTGGTCGTCCTATTGGGGCGACAAGCTCAATGGAACATTGGCAAATAACGGTCTTGGCTATCCCACGCAGCTCTGGAACGAGACACCCATATCGCAAATTCCGACAAAGGATGTGCTGACAGAAGCGGGTTGGACCGTAGAAAACGCGCCGGTTCCGACCTCGACAGTCGATGGAGTGGTGAAAAGTGTTGGCCTCGATCAGATCGTCACATCCGCCAAGGCTGAAGGCATTACCCCCGGTTTCGAGGTTTCGCTGCCATCCGATCCGGAAGGCGTCTATACGGCGGCGATCTTTCCCGATGATATCGCCAAACAGCGGACGATCCATTTCGATCAATACACCGGTAAGCCGCTGGTTGATCTGAAGTTTGCCGATTATGGCGCGGGTGCCAAGGCAATCGAGTTCGGCATTGGTGTTCACATGGGTCAGTATTGGGGTCTCCTCAACCAGATTGTCATGCTCATCACCTGCTTTGCCATCATCCTTGCGGCGGTTTCCGCCATGGTCATGTGGTGGAAGCGTCGTCCTTCCGGTCGTCTTGGTGTGCCGCCCATGCCTTCGCAAAAAAGCGTCTTTGCGGCGCTGACTTTGGTCATCCTCGGCTTCGGTGTGCTCTTCCCGCTCACCGGTTTTGCCATTCTGGCGATGCTTGTTCTGGATCAGCTGATCCAGCGTATTCCTTCCCCGCTCAAACGCGTATTCTCGTAACCAAACGGAACTGGAGAACGTCCATGAAATCCACTCTCAAATTTGCCGCCATTGCTCTTCTGGCGACATCCTTTGCAGTGCCTGCACTGGCCCATGATCATGCGGCCATGGGTAAGGGCGATGCAGCCAAGATGAAGAAAGATATGACGCAGGACGCGGTGAAAGTCGGCAATCTTGTGTTCACTGATGCTTTCACCCGCGCCACATTGCCGGGTGCCAAGGTTGGCGGCGGCTATATCTCGATCACCAACGAAGCCAAGGAAGCCGACCGTCTGCTCGGCGGCTCCAGCCCGGTCGCCGCCCGCGTCGAAGTCCACGAAATGAAAATGGACGGCGAAGTGATGAAAATGCGTCAGCTCAAGGATGGCGTTGAAATTCCCGCTGGCGGAACCATCGAACTTGAGCCCGGCGGCATGCACCTAATGTTGTTGGAGATTAAACAGCCTCTGAAGCAGGGTGAAACCGTTCCCGTCACGCTGGAATTCCAGAAGGCGGGTAAAGTTCAGGTCAATCTGAAAGTGGAAGCCGCCGGTGCGACCTCCACGGGGCATGGTCAGTGATGAATGTACGCAATGTCCGTATAGCGCTGTGGTCGGTCATCGGCCTCTTGATCATCTTCCTTGCCTTTACCTATCTGAGTGCCCGCAATGGCAATGAGATAGAGCCGGTCAAACTTGGTGCTCCGTTTTCTCTGATTGATCAGAACGGTGCGCCAATCACCCAGGCGGCGTTCGAGGGGCATCCGACAGCCTTGTTCTTCGGCTTTACCCACTGTCCGGAAGTCTGCCCGACAACATTGTTTGAAATGGCGGGCTGGCTCAAAGCCCTGGGCGATGAAGGCAAGGATCTGCGTGTCTTTTTCATTTCCGTTGACCCCGAGCGTGACACGCCCGAGGTGATGAAGGGCTATACCGCTGCCTTTACCGACCGGATCACCGGTATCACCGGCGATCCCAAGGAAGTCGAAAAACTCATCAAGGGCTGGAAGATTTATGCCCGCAAGGTGCCGACGGAAAATGGTGACTACACCATGGACCACACGGCATCGGTGATGCTGCTGGACCGGGACGCCCGGCTGAAAAGCACCATCGACTACAAGGAAACCACAGAGATGGCATTGAAGAAACTACGGCTTCTCATCGCTTCCTGATTTCCCGCAACAATGAACGAGGCCAATATCCGGCCTCGTTCATGAGGGTTCAATTGTCCAGCATCACCAGATCGAAGCCACCGAGGCGTTCTGGATCGGCAATAGCCTCGATACCGGTGATTTTTCCGTCCATCATTGTCAGGTTCAGCACCACGCGCAACTGACCTTGGATAGAGACAACAATAGCCAGCGCACCATCGATAAGTGCTGGCAGTGCGCCCTGTGCTCGTCCCTTGAAGGTATTGGCCACAGCCTCCGCACCACGAATTTCCGCAAGTGAACCCATCTGCACCGCAGTACTGTCGGCACGGAAGACCACATCCGGATCAAGCAGCGCCAGAAGCGCGCTGAAATCTCCGCCACGCGACGCGGCCAGAAAGGCAGTTACCACTTCACGCTGCCGGGCGAGATTGCGTTCCGGCGTGGTCTCCGTTCCCTGCACCCGCCGCCGTGCCCGGCTGGCAAGCTGCCGCGCCGCATCCGGCGTGCGATCGACAATGGGCGCGATTTCGTCAAAGGACACGCCGAACATATCGTGCAGCACGAAAGCCAGCCGCTCCGCCGGGGCCAGCTTCTCCAATACCACCAAGAGCGCTGCACCAACTGAATCCGCCATCACCACATCGCGTTCAGGATCGCCGCCCGCCACCGGTTCTGGCGTTTGCGGGGTCAGTTGTTCCTCACGGCGGGATTTGCGCGCGCGCAGCATGTCGAGACAGATGCGGGAGATCACGGTTGTCAGCCACCCGCCAAGGTTATCGACACCATCCATTTCCGCGCGGTTGAGCCGCAGCCACACTTCCTGCACCGCATCCTCGGCCTCGGTCATGGAGCCCAGCATGCGGTAGGCAACCTGCCGCAAATGGGCGCGATTGGCCTCGAATTGCTCTGCCAGAAATTTTTTCTCGTTCATCTGTCACATTTCCTCATCCTGTTCCGTCAAAGCAATGACGAACGAAAACCGGCGGATGTGACAAGAAATCGGAGCCGCCGGACCGTCAAGAGCAAATGCCCGGTTATGCACACCGGACCCTGAAAAATGAGAGGAAAGAAAATGCAAGCACGTATGAGCAACCCGGCAATGATCAATCCTGAAGCCATGAAAGCCTTGCAGGCGCTCGCCGCTTCCACCAGCACGAGCGAGTTTCCCAAAGGTATGCTGGAACTGGTCCATTTGCGGGCCAGCCAGATCAATGGCTGCAGCGTCTGTGTTGATATGCATCCACGCATGGCCCGCAAGGCTGGCGAAACCGATGAGCGCCTCTTTGCCGTCTCGGCATGGCGCGATACGCCTTATTTCTCCGATGCCGAACGGGCCGCACTGGCATTGACGGAAGCTGTCACCCGCGTTGCCGACAAATCCGACCCGGTACCGGATGATATCTGGAATGAAGCCGCAAAGCATTTCGATGAAAGGCAGC
Organism: Phyllobacterium sp. TAF24; assembly: GCF_052113785.1. Taxonomy (NCBI): domain Bacteria; kingdom Pseudomonadati; phylum Pseudomonadota; class Alphaproteobacteria; order Hyphomicrobiales; family Phyllobacteriaceae; genus Phyllobacterium; species Phyllobacterium sp. TAF24. Next base: position 24,689 of record NZ_JBFRDN010000005.1, read on the forward strand.
TTGGAGACCTCGTTCTGGCTATTGCCAACGTCAATGTGTGGAACCGTCTCAACATCGCCACCCGGCAGATACCGGGCGTGTGGAAAGTCTGATCGCAACTTATGCATTCCGCTGTGGCCCTCACGGTCGGCCGCAGCGGATGATGCGCATTGCCCCATTGGCGTTTCTGTTCAACTGCACTATGTGAAGCGTTGGGAAATAATAGGGACAACAAGCATGGCAGGCGTGAGCAAGGAGCAGGTTCTCGATCAGCTGAAAACAGTGACCGGACCTGATTTCAACAGCAATATTGTCGATCTGGGGCTCGTCTCGGATATTTTCATTGCTGACAACAAGGTGTTTTTCTCCATCACTGTTCCGGCGGCGCGTGCCCAGGAACTGGAGCCTCTGCGCTCTGCAGCCGAACGGGTTGTCAAGAACATGCCCGATGTGGCGGGCGCTATTGTCGCGCTGACCGCCGAGAAAAAGGGTGGCCCGACCAGCGATGATGCCGTACCGCGTCCGGCACCTACTGCCCCGCAACGCCCTGCCCAGCGGCCCGCGCCTGCCGGTGCTGTTCCGCCGCCCCGCGTTGCCGCACAGCCTGCGGCAACTCACCAGCATGGCCACGCCGCCGCGCCGGTTAAATCAGGTGTTCCCGGTGTTGGCGCGATTATCGCTGTGGCTTCCGGCAAGGGCGGTGTCGGCAAGTCGACAACCGCCGTCAATCTGGCGCTTGGATTGCAGGCCAATGGCCACCGCGTCGGAATTCTCGATGCGGATATTTATGGCCCGTCCATGCCGCGCCTTTTGCACATCTCAGGCAAACCGGAAGTCGTCTCCGGCCGCGTGCTCAAGCCCATGGAAGGCTACGGTCTGAAAGTCATGTCGATCGGCTTCCTCGTCGATGAGGAAACGCCGATGATCTGGCGTGGCCCAATGGTCATGTCGGCCCTGACGCAGATGCTGCGCGAAGTGCAATGGGGCGATCTGGATGTTCTCGTTGTCGATATGCCGCCCGGCACCGGCGACGCACAATTGACCATGGCACAGCAGGTGCCGCTGGCTGGCGCGGTGATTGTCTCGACGCCGCAGGATCTGGCGCTGATCGATGCGCGCAAGGGCCTGAACATGTTCAAAAAAGTCGATGTGCCATTGCTCGGTATCGTCGAGAATATGAGCTATTTCATCGCGCCCGATACCGGCAATCGCTATGACATTTTCGGTCATGGCGGAGCGCGTGCGGAAGCGGAGCGGCTCGGTGTTCCCTTCCTCGGGGAAGTGCCGCTGGTAATGGAAATCCGCGAAATGTCTGACGCCGGAACGCCCGTTGTGATCAGCAATCCCGAGGGGCCGCAGGCTAAGGTTTACCGCGAGATTGCAGCAAAGGTCTGGGATCAGTTGCAGACGGCGAAGACCCAGGGCAGGGCGGCTCCGGCTATCGTGTTTGAATAGCTGTGTTCTGTGTGTTTGTGGGGTGGTTTTCACCCCCCTCTGTCCTGTCGGACATCTCCCCCACAAGGGGGGAGATCACATTGGCATGAACGCTTTCCCACAACAGGAAACGTTGCAGATTGTGCAAAGGCGGCAAATACAGCTGATCTCCCCCCTTGTGGGGGAGATGCCCGAGAGGGCAGAGAGGGGTGAAACCGCTCCTCAAGTAATCACACTCGGCTTATCGCGGCCGGTGCGGGTCTTTATCTCGGTCAATTCGTCCGCAGCGCTGATAAGGTCTGCCAGAGCCGCTTGCGTTTCAAGGCCGTGGCGCTTCGGGTCTGCCTCATAGCGCTCGATATAGAGCCGCAGCGTTGCCCCCGATGTTCCTGTTCCGGAAAGGCGCAGGACAATGCGCGAACCACCCTCAAAGAGGATGCGGATGCCCTGGTGCTGGCTCACCGATTTGTCGACCGGATCGTGATAGGCAAAATCATCCGCCGTGGTGATTGTCAGCCCCTGCACGGTCTTGCCAGCCAATGTCGGCAACTTGGCGCGCAAGGTGTCGACCAAGCCATTGGCGGATGCCGAATCGACTTCCTCGTAATCGTGGCGGGTATAGTAATTGCGCCCATAGGTGGCCCAATGTTCCCGTGAGATCTGCTGAACACTTTCCTTGCGCACGGCAAGGATGTTGAGCCAGAGCAGAACGGCCCACAGACCATCCTTTTCGCGGACGTGATTGGAGCCGGTGCCTGAGCTTTCCTCACCGCAGATCGTTGCCATATCCGCATCAAGCAGATTGCCGAAGAACTTCCAGCCCGTCGGCGTCTCGTACATGCCGATTTTCAGCTTTTCGGCCACGCGATCCGCAGCGCCGCTTGTGGGCATGGAACGGGCAATGCCTTTGAGCCCAGCCTTATAGCCGGGCGCAAGATGCGCATTGGCTGCCAGCATCGCCAGTGAGTCCGACGGGGTGACATACATGCCCTTGCCGATAATCAGATTGCGATCACCATCGCCATCGGACGCAGCGCCAAAATCAGGGCCATCCGGGGACATCAGCAGATCGTAGAGATCTTTGGCATAGACGAGGTTGGGATCGGGATGGTGTCCGCCGAAATCCTCCAGCGGCACAAAATTCACGCAGGTGCCGTCAGGCGCACCAAGACGGTGTTCGAGGATTTCCTTGCCATAGGGGCCGGTCACGGCATGCATGGAATCGAAGCGTAGCGTGAAGCCTGACTTGATCAATGCGCGGATGGCATCGAAATCGAACAGCGTTTCCATCAGCTCCGCATAGTCGGAGACGGAATCGATAATCTCGACATCCATACCTGCGAGCTGCTGCTTGCCAACGGTATCGATGTCGATGTCAGCGGCTTCCGCGATCTTGTATTCCTTGATCACCTTGGAGTTGGCAAAGACCGCATCAGTGATCTTCTCGGGGGCCGGACCGCCATTGCTGATATTGTATTTGATGCCGAAATCTTCGGTTGGACCACCCGGATTGTGGCTGGCGGAAAGAATAAGGCCGCCGAACGCCTTGTACTTGCGAATGACATTGGAGGCAGCCGGTGTTGAAAGAATGCCGTGATGACCGACAAGGACCCGGCCAAACCCGTTGGCCGCCGCCATCTTCACGGCAATCTGGATGACTTCGCGATTATAATAGCGCCCGTCACCGCCGATTACCAAAGTCTTGCCTTTATAGCCGTCCAGCGAATCGAACACCGACTGGATGAAGTTCTCTACATAGTTCGGTTGCTTGAATTCGGGAACTTTCTTGCGCAGTCCGGATGTTCCCGGCTTCTGATCGTCAAATGGCGTGGTGGCTACGGTTTTAAACATGTGGACCTTCCCGGTTATGCGCATTGAGAACAATCTATGAGCGCCTTGTCGATCAGGTCAACAAGGCAAAAATCAGTTCGATAAATAAAAAGGCCGCCCGAGAGGCAGCCTTTTCGTGCAATTCATAAGTCGGAAAATTAAAGAACCACGACTTTCGCGCCCACTTCGGCACGGTTGAAGAGGTCGATAATGTCCTGATTCATTAGGCGGATACAGCCGGAGGACATCGCCTTGCCGATGGACCACCATTCCGGCGTGCCGTGCAGGCGGTAGCCCGTATCGCCGCCCTTGTTGAAGAGGTAGAGCGCACGTGCGCCAAGCGGATTTTGCAGGCCGGGGTCCATGCCGTCGCGGAATTCAGCCAGTTCCGGCTTGCGCTTGATCATTTCCTTTGGCGGTGTCCAGGTTGGCCATTCGCGCTTCAGGGCAATGCGTGCAGAGCCGGACCATTCAAAACCCTGCTTGCCGACGCCGATGCCGTAACGCATGGCGCGACCATCCCCAAGCATGAAGTAGAGGAACTTTGCATTGGTATCGACAATGATTGTCCCCGGTGCTTCCCCACTATCATAGCGAACTTCCTGACGCAGGAACTGCGGAGGAATTTTGGCGCGTGGAATGGCTGGAAGCACATATCCCGCGTCAGTCACAGAAGAATAGGAGGCAGTTGAATAGTTGAAGCCGAACGTGGAACAGCCGGTCAGAGCAGTTGCACCCATCAGTCCAACTGCAAGAGCGATCGTCTTGAGTTGCATAGTCACCCCATCAAGTATTGGCCGAATCCAAGGCGATTCAGTTGTCTTCCCTCATTACTGCCATTATTGTTAATGCTTGATTAACCGTAAAGCGTAGTTTTCTGTTAACCACGTTTTCTTCAACCAACTGGTGCATTTTTGCCGTATTCGGTTGCAGAGTTTTCAAAGATACTTGCGCCATGCCCCTTGTGATTCCCGGTCAGACCAGTCCGCTCATCGATGGACGCCAGTCAGAAAATGCCATGCTGGTGCGCCGCGGCGTGCAGCGGCTGTTTCTGGAGCTTGGTTTGGCTGTCGTGCCGGAGCTGCCGCTGGCCTCCGGACGACGTGCGGATTTGGTGGCTTTGTCGCGTAATGGTGAAATATGGATTGTTGAAATCAAGTCATCGATTGAGGACTGGAAGGTCGACAGGAAATGGCCCGAATACCGCGCCCATTGCGACAGGCTGTTCTTTGCCACCCATCCCGGCGTTCCGGCAGATATTTTCCCTGATGATTGCGGGTTCATATTATCGGATGGTTATGGCGCTGAAATCCTGCGCGATGCCCCGGAGCACAAATTGCCCGGCGCCACCCGCAAGGCGATGACCCTGCGTTTTGCGCGGGTAAGCGCTGCACGCATGACGCTTGCTGAACTGTCGGGGATACATTTGCCTGAGACGGATGTGGAGTAGGTGTTTGTGATGTGTTGCAGAGTTGTTGCAGGTTCGTGGTTCGACAAGCTCACCATGAGGGAGAGTGAGGATGCAACGCTAATCGCAGAGATTGCAGAAAAATGGGCCATGCCCCTCTTTCCGTCATCCTCGGGCTTGACCCGAGGACCCACGACAAAGCGGCAAAACCACTACAATGCCGGTAACTCCCGTGTTTCTCGATCATGGGTCCTCGGGTCAAGCCCGAGGATGACGGGAGGCGTGTCTCTGTCATGGTGAGTTGCGCCTACTGCATAGGCTGCAAAAACCGATGACATAGAAACTCAGCGCGGGGCGCGTTTGGCGAGGATGCGTTGCAGCGTGCGGCGATGCATGTTGAGGCGGCGCGCTGTTTCGGAAACATTGCGGTCACACATTTCATAGACACGCTGAATATGCTCCCAGCGAACACGATCCGCTGACATCGGATTCTCAGGCGGAGCAACCTTGGCACCGGAGCGCCGGGTCAGTGCAGCAAACACCTCGTCCGCATCGGCAGGCTTCGACAGGTAATCGATGGCACCCAGCTTCACGGCATTAACAGCAGTCGCGATATTGCCGTAGCCGGTTAAGACAATTGCGCGGGTATCTTCGCGGCGCGCCCGGATTGCTTCGATGATATCGAGACCATTGCCATCACCAAGGCGCATGTCAACAACCGCATAGGCAGGTGCGTGCGTCTTGACGCTGGCAAGTCCGGCTTCGACCGATTCAGCGATCGCCACCGTAAACCCGCGGGATTCCATGGCGCGCGCAAGGCGCTGCAAAAAGGGCTTGTCGTCGTCAACAAGTAACAACGTTCGATCGCCGCCTATGGCCGCAATATCGTCCTGATCCGTGTGTTCCATCAGGGTTTCCTGCTCATTTCTTACAAATATACTCCGTTAATGGTTCGCAATGAACAAAAAGTCAAAGGTTATCCGTTTTGTTCATCAAGTTGGTTGCGCGGCCAAGTCACAACAACTTCCGCGCCTTGGCCCGGATCATTGCGATTACGGAAGGTTATGGCTGCGCCAGAGCGTTCCAGCAGGGTTTTGGCGATGAACAGCCCGAGGCCCAGGCCGCCACCATGTTCATTGATCTCGCGGTCGCGGCCAGTGGTATAGGGCTCGCCGATTCGGTCGAGAATATCAGCCGGGAAACCTTTTCCGTCATCGGCGACGACAATCTGCACCGTCTTGTCAGTCCAGCCCCAACTGACCTCAATGGTCTCGCGGGCGAAATCCACGGCGTTCTCAACCAGATTGCCAAGGCCATAAATGATACCCGGATTGCGGCGGATAACCGGCTCGTGGCCTTCGCCGCGCAGTTTTGTTACCTCGATGCTGATGCCGAAATTGCGGTTGGGTTCGATGACTTCCTCGATCAGCGAGGAAATCTTCAACCGGGACATATGCTCTTCGCTCTCGGAGGAAAGGCTGGTCAGGCGCTTCAAAATTTCCCGGCAGCGATCAGTCTGCGAGCGTAAAAGTTCGACATCTTCGGCAAAGCGATCATCCTGTGCCAGTGCCCGCTGCATTTCCTTGGCGACAAGCGCGATGGTGGCAAGCGGTGTGCCAAGTTCATGCGCTGCTGCTGCGGCAAGGCCATCAAGTGCCGAAAGGTGCTGTTCGCGTTGCAGGATCAGTTCCGTCGCGGTGAGCGCGTCGGCAAGCAGGCGGGCTTCTTCGGCAACGCGGTAAGCATAGACAGCGGTAAAGACCAGCGCAGAGACAACAGAACACCAGACGCCCGCGACGAGCACAAAGGGCAATTGCAAGGTCTGATCAGGATACCAGGGCAGGGGCAGATGGAAATAGGCCAGTGCCGTTGCGCAGACCGTCACGAGAATGCCGAGTATGACGGTGGATGATGCCGGCAGTGATGTGGCGGAGATAATAACCGGAACAATCATGAGGACGGCAAAGGGGTTCTGCAGACCGCCAGTCATATAAAGCAGTCCAGCCACCTGCAGAATGTCAAAGGCAAGAACGGTGATCGCCGCCCGTGGTTCAAGGCGGTGATTGATCGGGTAGCGGAACGACAAAAGCAGATTCAACCATGCCGAGCAGGCAATCAATGCGAAGCAGATGCTGACCGGGAACGGGAATTTCAGATAGAGCGCGACAAAGAGAACCGCGATGCTCTGACCAGCAACCGCCAGCCAGCGCAGGCGGATCAATGTTGTCAGCCGCAGTCGCCGCGACAGATAGGAGGAACGTATGCCGAATTCTTGAGCCATGGGCGAGCTTTAGAACAAACCCGATGCAAAGGGAATTCTCGTTTTACGTCGTTGGTTACGGTTCCAGGATCGGGACTTAGGTGCCGCGCGGCTTGGCGCGGCTGGTGGGCAGGGCCTGCGCCGGGTCCTCAGGCCAGACATGTCTTGGATAGCGCCCGCGCATGTCGCTGCGCACATCCGCCCATGAGCCTTTCCAGAACCCCGGCAGGTCACGGGTAATCTGGATTGGCCGGTGTGCGGGGGAGAGGAGCTCAAGCAGCAGCGGGATTGTACCCTCGGCGATAGCAGGATGGGTGCCAAGCCCGAACAGTTCCTGCACACGCACCGCGAGAACGGGGTCATCGGCGTCATAGCGGATGGGAATGTTCGATCCTGTTGGTACCTCGAAATGCGTCGGTGCCAATGTGTCGATCTTGCGTTGCAAATCGTAAGGCACCAGCGAACGCAATCCATCCGTCAGCACATGCACGGGTATCTGGTTGAGATTTGATGCGCCTGACAGGAATGGCAGCAGCCAATCATCGAGTGTCGCGATCAGATCCGCATCCGCCATGGATGGCCATGGCGCGCCAAGCCCCTTGTGCAACCATGCGAGCCGCCGCCGCAGGATCATCGCTTCCTTCGACCAGGGCAGGATATCGAGACCATGATTGCGCACCGCTTCGACAACACCTTGGTTGGCCTGTTCGCCTGTGGGTGCAGGCAGGTTCTTTTCCGATAGCGCTATGGCCCCGATACGGGTGGCATCGCGGGCCTGCAAAGCATTGCGGGCGGCATCGTATGTGACCTGCTTTCCGCTGATAATGCGATCCGCCAGCGCCGCGCGGATTTCCGTTTCGGATATTTCTGTTGCCGCCAGAATGCGGGCTTTTCCAGCCCTGCCTGCCAGATCGGCAACCACCAGCCATGGAGAGCGTGCCAGAGAGGTCGCCGCGTCAACCTCGCCGCCGCGCCCGTTGGCCAGCGTGAACTGTCCATTGCCGCGCGATTTGGCGATACGATCAGGATAGGCATCAATGAGCAGGCGCCCGACGCTATCCGGTTCCGGCGCGTGCCCGGCGTCGCGTCCCGCCAGCCGCTTTGCCAGCCCTCGCGCACGTGTTGCGCGGTCGCCGCGTTCGCGCTGGAAGCGGGAAAGACGCACATCAAGGTCGATATCATTGCCGCCAAGCCCGCGTTCGGTCAGAAGCACCGCAAGCTCCGCCGCGCGCCCGGCCTGTCCGCGTTCGCGCGCTGTCAACACCATATGCGCCAGACGCGCCGGCAGGGCGAGGGCGCGCATGGCATTGCCCATCGGGGTAATGCGGTCGCCGCCCAGCGCGCCAAGGTTTTCAAGCAGGGCTTTGGCTTCCTTGATGGCAGGCGCTGGCGGCAAATCGAGAAATGACAGGCTGCGCGGATCGCCAACACCCCATGCCGCACAATCAAGCACCAGCCCGGTAAGATCAGCTTCGAGAATTTCGGGTGGCGCGAATGCTTCCAGTGCCGCCGTTTGTTCGGCCCGCCACAGGCGCAAGGCAATGCCCGGTTCCGTGCGCCCCGCACGTCCCGCCCGCTGGTCGACCGCTGCCCGGGCGGCGCGCACTGTTTCCAACCGGGTCAGGCCGGTTGCCGGTTCGAATTTTGGCAGGCGCGCAAGGCCGCTATCGATGACAACGCGCACGCCGTCGATGGTGATTGACGTCTCGGCGATGGAGGTGGCCAGCACCACTTTGCGCTTGCCCGCAGGTGCAGGCTTGATTGCCGCGTCCTGATCGCGTCCCTCAAGCGCGCCATAGAGTGGCACGATCATCGTATCTGCGCCGACACGCCCCTCCAACGCCCCTGCTGTTCGCTCGATCTCGCGTTGGCCGGGAAGGAAGGCGAGGATGCTTCCGGTCTCGGTCGCCAGCGTATCGCGGATCGCTCTGGCCATGGCATCTTCGATCTTTTCATCGGGCTTGCGTTCGCGATAACGCGTTTCGATGGGGAATGAACGGCCTTTGCTTTCCAGCACAGGCGCATTTCCCAAAAGCTGCGCAACGCGCGCGCCATCAAGCGTTGCCGACATCACCAGAAGTTTCAGATCCGGCCGCAAGGCTGCCTGCACATCAAGCGCCAGCGCCAGACCGAAATCCGCATCGAGACTACGCTCGTGGAATTCATCGAACAGCACCACCGCGACGTCCTTTAAATCAGGATCATCAAGGATCATCCGGGCAAAAACACCTTCGGTCACAACCAGAATGCGTGTCCTCGCCGAAACCTTGTTTTCAAGCCGCATGCGGTAGCCAACGGTCGCGCCAACCTCCTCGCCAAGCAGGCTGGCCATGCGGCTTGCTGCTGCCCGCGCTGCCAGACGGCGCGGTTCAAGCAGGATAATGGTGCGCTCGCCGCGCCAGCTGGCGTCAAGCAGGTGCAGGGGAATGAGCGTTGTCTTGCCCGCACCGGGCGGCGCAACGACAACCGCCGCATGGCCACCTGCCAGCGCTTCATCCAGCGCTGGAAAAATCTCGGTAACGGGCAGGAGAGGCAGATCGGGCACGGGCGAAATCCAAGGATGAAATGTCAGGCCGTTTTGACAAGGTTTACTGTCGCAAGTCCATAGCCTTGTGTTTCCCTTCCTACCAGTTGCCCTGATCGGCGACGGGAAATGTCGCCGATTTGATTGACGACACCGGCTATCATCCTGCACAACAGCAAATCAGTACACCGCACTTAAAAGACGTATCAGGGAGAGTTTGAATGAAATCGCGCGCCGCCGTTGCCTGGGAAGCCAAGAAGCCACTGACCATCGAGACAATCGAGATTGGCGGGCCGAAGCCGGGCGAGGTTCTGGTGGAAGTCATGGCCACCGGCGTGTGCCATACGGATGCTTACACGCTCTCCGGCCTTGATTCCGAAGGCAAATTTCCCGCCATCCTTGGCCATGAGGGCGCAGGCATTGTGCGCGAACTCGGCGCTGGCGTCACGTCGCTGAAAGTCGGCGATCACGTCATCCCGCTTTACACGCCGGAATGCCGCCAGTGCAAAACCTGTCTGTCGCAACGCTCCAATCTCTGCACCTCCATCCGCTCGACTCAAGGCCAGGGCGTTATGCCCGATGGTACCAGCCGCTTTTCCTGCGATGGCGGTGAAGTGTTCCATTATATGGGTTGCTCGACCTTCTCCAATTTCACCATCCTGCCTGAGATCGCTTTGGCGAAAGTGCGCGAGGACGCGCCATTTGACAAGATTTGCTATATCGGCTGCGGTGTAACGACGGGCATCGGCGCGGTTATCTATACGGGCAAGGTCTGGCCCGGCGCGAATGTTGTCGTGTTTGGCCTTGGCGGTATCGGCCTCAATGTCATTCAGGGTGCCCGCATGGTAGGTGCGGACAAGATCATCGGCGTTGATCTCAATCCAGCCAAGGTTGAGATCGCGAAAAAGTTCGGGATGACCCATTTCGTCAACCCCAACGAAGTGGGCAATGACAAGGTCGTGCAGGCCATTCAGGACTTGACCGATGGCGGTGCGGATTTCTCCTTTGATGCCACTGGTAATACCAATGTCATGCGGCAGGCGCTGGAATGCTGCCATCGTGGTTGGGGCACCAGCATTGTTATCGGCGTTGCGGAAGCCGGCAAGGAAATTGCAACCCGGCCGTTCCAGCTCGTCACCGGGCGCAACTGGCGTGGCACCGCCTTCGGCGGCGCGCGCGGCCGCACGGATGTGCCGAAAATCGTCGACTGGTACATGGAAGGCAAGATCGAGATCGACTCGCTCATCACCCACACCATGCCGCTTGATGAAATCAACACCGCCTTCGATCTGATGCACGAAGGCAAGTCGATCCGCTCGGTTGTGGTCTTCTGATGGACCCTGCCGATTACACGGTGGATGTGCGCGGGATTGATGAATTCGGCCCGCGCGATCTCTATGCCATGCTGCGCATGCGGGTTGATGTGTTCATTGTCGAGCAGAAATGCCCCTATCCGGAATTGGATGGCAAAGACATTGAGGCGTTGCATCTGAGGCTTTTCAGCGGTGATGAGCTGGTGGCAAGCGCCCGCCTGCGCCAGCCGCATGGCGCTGGCAGCGATGCGCGTATCGGCCGGGTCGTCGTCTCGCCTGTTCATCGCGGCAAGCGGCTGGGTGATCGGCTGATGGCGGAGGCGATTGCTGAATGTGAACGGCGCTACCCGGATAGCCCGATTGCTTTGTCGGCCCAAAGCCATTTGCAGCGGTTTTACGAATCCTTTGGCTTTTTGCCGGTTTCCGGGGAATATCTCGAAGACAATATTCCTCATGTGGATATGCAACGGCCAGTGACGGCAAAAGCGGGGTAGGATGTTGATACTGCGGCGGCACAATCCCTTCTATCTTGCAGCGATTATCGGCATTGCAGCGCTGGCGCTCGCTCTGGCGTTCTACCCGCGCCTTGCCTATGTGATCGGCGCAAACGCCTTTTTCATCGTCTATCTTGTGCTCTCTGCGTTCAAGATTCACCGTCTGACGGCAGCCTTTCTCAGGAAGAATGCCGCCCGTTCCGATGAGCCGATCTGGATTATTTTTGCCGTGACATTCTGCACGGTTGTCGTGGCTGTGGGCTCGCTGTTCGTCTTGATCAACAGTGAGAAAAACCCGCATTTGCTCGATCTTTCTCTGGCATTGGCTGCAGTGCCGCTTGGCTGGTTCACCATTCATATGATGACCGCCATTCATTATGCCCATCTTTACTGGCAGCCGGATGAGACGGCGGACGGCGCAAAAGATGCGCCGCGCAAACATGTGGGCGGTCTGGACTTTCCCGGCGAAAAAGAACCCGGCGGCATCGAGTTTCTCTATTTTTCCTTTGTCATCGGTATGACGGCCCAGACCTCGGATACCGCTGTCACCAGCACCGAAATGCGCAAGGTCAATCTGCTGCACGCCATTGTTTCATTCTTCTTCAACACCGTTCTTGTCGCGGCAGCGGTGAATGTCGCCGTCTCGCTCGGCCAATAATCAACACATAAAATCTCACGGGAATTGTCATGGAAACGCTATCGATCGCCAAAAGTTTTGACGGTACGCAAGGGGTCTATCGTCATCGCAGCGATGCCTGCCAATGCGACATGACCTTTGCGGTTTTCCTGCCGCCGCAGGCAAAGGATGGTCCAGTGCCGGTGCTGTGGTATCTGTCGGGTCTTACCTGCACCCACCAGAATGTCATGGACAAGGGCGAATATCGCCGAGCCGCCGCCGAGCATGGAGTGGCCATCATCTGCCCTGATACCAGCCCGCGCGGCGAGCATGTGCCCGACGAAACGGACAATTGGCAATTCGGTAAAGGCGCGGGCTTTTATCTCGATGCGACGCAGGCGCCCTATGCCACCAATTATCGCATGGCAAGTTATATCGCCGAGGAACTGCCCGCGCTGATCGCCGCTAATTTCCCCGTTGATATGGCGCGTCAGGGCATTTTCGGCCACTCCATGGGCGGGCACGGCGCGATCACGCTGGCGCTCAAAAACCCTGATCGATTCAGGTCCGTATCGGCCTTCGCTCCGATTACCCGTCCGGGCGTTGCGGGCTGGTCACGTCCCGCTTTTGAGAAATATCTTGGCCCGGATCAGGCAGCTTGGCGCGCCTATGACAGCGTGCTTCTGATCGAAGACGGCCACCGGGTGCCGGAATTGCTGGTGGATCAGGGCAAGGCCGATGGTTTTCTCGATGATGGCCTGCGTCCATGGCTGTTGGAAGTCGCCTGCAAGCGCGCCGGTATTCCGCTGACGCTGAACATGCGCGATGGCTATGACCATTCCTACTTTTTCATCTCGACTTTCATGGCCGATCACATCGCCTGGCATGCGGCGCGGCTTGGCTAGACCCGCGCCATGCGTGGATCATTGGCAAAGATCGCACGGCTGAAACCCAGCCGAATATCAGGCTGATCGCAAATGGCTTTGACGCCATAATCGGAAAACACCAGCCGCCACGTCGTCGTGTGCGTCGGGCGGGGCATGGCAAAGGCGGCGCAGGAGAGAAGCGCGAGATTGGCACCGCCCGATGGATCGCGCACCGACTTGTAGCGGATAATCTCGATTTCAGCCTCGTGTGCCGCATCGGCAAGCGCAAGACAGGCCGAGTAATCGGACAGGTGCGTCCAGTGCTCCGCATGCTGCACAAAGGGCGCAGCCATCAGATCGATGCCGCGCTTGGTGGCGTAGCGGGCTTCAAATGCGGTGAATTCCAGCGCATTGCGCGGCCATGGCGTGCCGGGGCTCTCGCTGAAGAACAGCAGCCGGTAAAAGGCCGTTTCGGCAACGGCTGTCTCCACCACCTCGCTGGCATAGAACACGCCGGGGGAATAGCCTTCGCGCCGGAAGCGCGAATTGCCGGGATAGCGGCCATAGCGGAACGGCGTTGCCAGCAGATAGTCGAGATGCACACAGGCCTGCGGAAGGGGTGGTTTCGTCGCCTCGATCTCGTCTTCAAGCAAAGCCTGCTCGTCGAGCGTATCGACAAGTTTCATGGTGGAAACGCGGTGCTGGGCTTCAACAAGACGCCAGCAGGCGCCGTGCCTGTCACGCGCCTCAGATCGGAGCGCGTCGGGCGTCCAGATAGGCGAGGACATGGGCGAGACCGTCAATGGTTTTGATGCGATTGAGCGGCTTGCCGCCAAGCATGCTGTTGTCAGTGCGGATCCAGTGCCGGGCGACGGTATCGTCACCACCGACAATGGCGTCGAGGGAGCGGTAAAGGCGGATGAACAGGAGCGCCAGTTCGTAGCTTTTGCCGGTCAGCGGCGTGCCATCCTCACTGCGCTTCAGGCGTGATATGGTCGGCTCCGACAATCCAACCACTGTTGACAGCTCCTTGGCGGTCAGCCCGAGCAGTTCGGCTGAGCGCAACAAGGCTTTCGAGACAACCGCAGTCTTGCTGGAGCGTTCCGGTGTGCGTTGAGTGAGTGCCGACATAATTATACCTTTCTTCTGAAAGGAATATAGCGTTTATTTCATGTGAAATCAATTGGCGGGTTTATTGTTTGTCTATGCGGGGTTACAGGGGGCTTTCTGCCATTGGGTCGAGGCATTTCACCCTCCTCTGTCCTGTCGGACTACTCCCCCACAAGGGGGGAGATCACATCGACACAAACGCTTTCCCATAACAGGAAGCATTTCAAATTGTGCAAAGGCAGTACTGACAGCTGATCTCCCCCCTTGTGGGGGAGATGTCCGATAGGACAGAGGGGGGTGAATGCCGCCGTTTTTGGATCGCCCGTCTTTCCCACCTTTCAATAACCAGACGCAAAAGCGGGCGTGGCAATGGGGAAGCTTAATCATGTCGGCTGCAAATCGATTGTTGCGCCCTTCGACAAGCTCAGGATGAGGGGTTTGGTTTGGTTGCAAAACTAATCTCCACCATTGCAGAACTTGACTCCTCAGCAACCCACCCCCACCGTCATCCTCGGGCTTGACCCGAGGACCCACGACTAAGGAGATTAGGTGAATCCGGATATTCAGCACTTTGGGGTTATGGGTCCTCGGGCTTAACCCGAGGACTGAGGATGACGGGGAGGTATGTCGAACCACGCGCCATGTTAATGCAACGCTCACTCTCTTAATGTGGATAAGGGAGAGCAAAGCGTCTGAAAGATTCGAAAATTACCAAAGACATTGGTTCTTCTAACGCTCTGATGACAGGAGCTTCCGAGATGCTTCCAAACCGGAACAAAGCCTTTGTGCAAGGAACAACACCATTGCCGCTCCGATTCCTGCACGGCAATAAGTGAGCAATATCAGTTGATTGTCTACATATTGATGTTTGGTCTGTTGATGGAATGTCATTTATGGAGTCTCCCGCTATTCGGTGGGATAAAAATGAATTAAAGTACTAAAGATATAAATGTATGCAACACACATATATATGGATGCAGATGAATTCACAACTGGTAAATTTACTGGGAGCCCTGTCATTGGCACTGGCCGATGCGCAGATTGAAGCTGTGCAGGAAAGCAGCGGTGTTGGAACCGCTGGTTGTGCAACTTTGGTGGCATTGGGTCATTATCCCAATCTGACGCTCCGGGAGATTGCGACCATTGCGGGGCTCAGCCATTCCGTGATCGTGCGAACGGTTGAGGCGCTCGTCAGCGCTGGTCTTGTTATTAAAGCATCGGGTAAGGACAAGCGTGAAGTAACGCCGCAACTTACCCCTGAAGGACAACGCATTCGCGAAGCCTTGATCAACGCCCGTGCGGGGGTCCTTGCGAAAGCACTCGTCAACCTGTCGCCGCAAAAGCAGGATGTTTTGCACGGCCTGGTGTCGGAAATGCTGGAAAACCTGACAATCGATCGCGATCAATCCGATCATCTTTGCAGGCTGTGCGATGAAGCAGCCTGTGGACCGGATTGTCCTGTGGAAATGAAAGTTCAGAGAATGAAAGGTGCTGATCGCGGAATGAACCACTGAGTTCAGATCAGATCGCAAAGAAAGATTGCAGAAGCGGTGTGCGTGGTTCGCCCTTCGACAGGCTCAGGAGGCTCACCATAAGGGAGAGAGGTAGGTTGCAGGGAGCCAAGTTCTGCAACTGCAATGTTGGGTGATGTATTCACCCCCCTCTGCCTTGTCAGGCATCTCCCCCACAAGGGGGGAGATCAGCTGTCAGTACAGCCTTCGCACAATCTCCAATGTTTCCTGTTGTGGAAAGCATTCATGTCAGTGTGGGGGAAGATGGGCGACAGCCCAGAGGGGGGTGAACGCCGCCGCTGCATGGTTCGTGGTTCGACAAGCTCACCATGAGGGAGAGGGGTGGCTGTAACGATAATCGCAGCACTACAGAATCACACATGCTGCAGAATAAAGCTCCCTGCAACCCATCTCTCCGTCATCCTCGGGCTCGACCCGAGGACCCACGACTAAGGAGATTAGGTAAATCCGGATATTCAGCACTTTGGGGTTATGGGTCCTCGGATTAAACCCGAGAATGACGGGAGAGGTATGTCGAATCACACGCTGTATTGATGCAACGCTCACTCTCCTATCTCCGCCCGGTAACAGCCATGGGCAAGCCGCCATCGGGTTGGGTGGTCAGCTTTTGTACCGGCCATGGCTTACCGGTGCCGACCGTATCGAAGCGGAAGCGGTGCAGCAGTGTTGCAAGCGCGATGATGGCTTCCTGCAGGGCAAAGCTGGCGCCGATGCACACGCGCGGGCCGGCGCCGAAGGGCAGATACTGGAAGCGGTCGATCTTGTCGCGATTATCCGGGTGGAAGCGGGCGGGCACGAAAGCTTCAGGGTTGTCCCAGTAGAGCCGGTGGCGATGTACGGTCCATGGCATGACCAGAATGGCCGAGCCCTTGGGAATAAACAGGTCCTTGTACTGATCGTCTTCCACCGGCTCGCGATTGATCGAGGGCGCGGGCGGGTAGAGCCGCATGGCTTCCTCAAATGCTGCGCGGGTGAGTGGCAGGGCGTTCAGCCAATCATGCGGCGCGGGCAAAGGGTCCTGCTGCATGAAGGCATCGATTTCCTGCTCGATCAGGTCGCGCTCCCACGGCGCCTGTGCCAGCAAATAGAGTGTCCAGCCCAAGGCGCGCGCCGTGGTTTCATGCCCGGCGCCGATGAAGGTGATGATATTGTCTTCAATCTCCGCACGCGACAGCCCCTCCGGTCCTTCCGCCCGCAGAAGCAGCGTGAGGAAATCATTGGGAACCTTATCGCCGTCACGGTCCATCCGTGCCTTGCGCAGGACGATGGTCTCGGCAACGATCTTGCGGAAGAAAGCCAGCGCTCGGCGCCCGCGTATCTGGGTAAAGCGCGGCAGCCAGCTTGGCGCACCGAGAAGGTCAAGCGGATCGACGCGGCCCATCGTCTCGAACAGCCGGTCAACCTCGTGGGCAAATTGATCCGCTTCCCCGGCGATTTCGCCTGAAAATAAAGTTTCCGCCAGAATGTCATAGGTGAGCATCGTCATATCGCGGGAGACATCGACGGTTCCGGCCACGCTTTCATAGCGCTGGGCAAAGTTTTCGGTCGTTCGCTTCATCGCTTCGGCAAAGCCATTGATATGGCGCGGGGTGAACACCGGGGCCATGGCCTTGCGCGAGCGCTTCCATGTTTCGCCTTCGGCAGTCAAAAGCCCATCGCGCAGAATTGGTCGCAGGATGCGCTGGCGCACTGCCGCCATTTTGTAGTTCTTGGCATTGTCGACAAGGATGTGCCGGATAAGGCCGGGATCATTGGCAATGATCGTGTGCTGGAAGGCCCAGTCGATTGATACCCATGGTTCGTTGTAGGAGGGCTCGCCCCATAATTCGAGTGGATTGCGGTAAATGGTGCGGATTAGCTCAATCGTACCAACCGGTCCCGTACGCGGTATCGGTGCAGGGGGAATGAATGCGGTTCTGACAGTGTCCATTTGGCAGCCTCCAGAGCCACGATGTGGGTATAATTATTCCCAATGTCCACTAATTTAGCCATCATCCGTGGATAGCCTGGTGCTCAAGAATTGGAAAAACCCACATTAACCACTATATCTAAGTCTGTAACCGGGCATGATTCGCCCGGGTCCTTCACGCCAGCTCACGGCGCCAAGAAAAGATTGAATTTATATGAGTGATACACCTGAGATGACGACCGGAACTTCACCGGAATATGGTGCAGATTCCATCAAGGTTCTCAAGGGGTTGGATGCTGTTCGCAAACGCCCAGGCATGTATATCGGTGACACGGACGATGGTTCCGGTTTGCACCACATGGTTTACGAAGTCGTGGACAACGCAATTGACGAGGCACTTGCCGGTCATGCGACCCGCGTCACCGTGACGCTTAATCCCGACGGTTCCTGCACCGTTACGGATAACGGGCGCGGGATTCCCACAGATATGCACGAAGAAGGCGTCTCGGCTGCCGAGGTCATCATGACCCAGCTGCATGCGGGCGGTAAATTCGACCAGAATTCCTATAAAGTGTCAGGTGGCCTGCACGGCGTCGGTGTTTCTGTGGTCAATGCACTGTCGGTCTGGCTGCGCCTGAAGGTTCGCCGTCAGGGCAAGGTTCATGAGATGAGCTTTACCCACGGTGTTGCTGATGCGCCGCTCAAGGTGACGGGCGACTCGAATGGCGAGACGGGTACGGAAGTATCCTTCCTGCCATCAACAGATACGTTCACCATGGTCGAGTTTGACTTCAAGACGCTGGAGCATCGCCTGCGCGAGCTTGCGTTCCTGAATTCAGGTGTCCGCATTTTGCTCGCGGATCGTCGCCATGCCGATCCGGTTGATCTTGAACTATTCTACGAGGGCGGACTGACCGCCTATGTCAAATATCTCGATCGCACGAAGAAAGAACTGGTCAACGAGCCGATCTACATTCGCGGTGAGCGCGATGACACCACGGTGGAAGTCGCCATGTGGTGGAACGACAGCTACCATGAGAACGTGCTGTGCTTCACCAACAACATTCCGCAGCGCGATGGCGGCACGCACCTTGCCGGTTTCCGTGGTGCGCTGACGCGCCAGATGACCGGTTATGCCGAAAGCTCCGGACAGGCCAAGAAGGCAAAGGTTACGCTGACTGGCGATGATTGCCGCGAAGGTCTGACTGCTGTTCTCTCGGTCAAGGTTCCCGATCCGAAATTCTCGTCGCAGACCAAGGACAAGCTTGTTTCGTCCGAAGTGCGTGCGGTTGTCGAAAGCCTTGTCAACGAGGCGCTGTCAAGCTGGCTCGAAGAGCATCCGGCTGAGGGCAAGATTCTTGTGGAGAAGGTCATTCAGGCCGCATCCGCCCGTGAAGCTGCGCGTAAAGCGCGCGACATCACCCGCAAGAACTCGCTCAGCATCAGCTCACTGCCGGGCAAGCTTGCCGATTGTCAGGAACGCGATCCGGCAAAGTCGGAAATCTTCATCGTCGAGGGTGATTCTGCCGGTGGTTCTGCCAAGGGCGGACGTTCGCGCCAGAATCAGGCCATCCTGCCGCTGCGTGGTAAAATTCTCAACGTCGAGCGCGTCAAGCTCGACCGCATGCTTTCCTCCGACCAGATCGGCACGCTGATTCTGGCGCTGGGCACCAGCATTGGTAAGGATGAGTTCAATCCGGACAAGCTGCGTTACCACAAGATCATCATCATGACGGATGCTGACGTCGATGGCGCGCATATTCGCACGCTGTTGCTGACGTTCTTCTTCCGCCAGATGCCTGAATTGATCGAGCGTGGCCATATCTATATCGCCCAGCCACCGCTTTATAAGGTGTCGCGTGGCAAGTCCTCGCAATACATCAAAAACGAAGCTGCTTTCGAGGAATTCCTGATTGAATCGGGTCTGGAAGAAGCATCGCTGGAATTGACCAGCGGCGAAGTGCGCACCGGACCCGACCTGCGCGCCGTCATCAATGATGCGCTGGCTGTCCGGCATCTGCTAACGGGCCTCAATACCCGTTACGACCGTGCCGTTGTGGAACAGGCGACCATCGCCGGGGCTCTCAATCCTGAAGCCATTTCCGATACGCCACGCGCCGAGCTTTTGGTGAAGGAAGTTGCTGCCCGCCTCGATCTGATCGCCGAAGAAACGGAAAAGGGCTGGTCCGGACGCCTCGCAACGCCTGATGATGGTGTTGATGGTTACGTCCTTGAGCGCTCGCTGCGCGGTGTGAAGGAAACTGTAACACTCGATATGGCTTTGATCGGCTCCGCCGATGCACGCCAGCTCGACCGCTACTCGCCGCGTCTGCAGGAAGTTTACGGCAAGCCGCCGGTTCTGCGCCGCAAGGAGAAGGTCGAATCCCTTGCCGGACCAAGCACACTGCTGGAAGCAGTCTTTGCCACGGGTCGCAAGGGCCTGTCGCTGCAACGCTATAAGGGTCTGGGCGAAATGAATGCCGACCAGCTGTGGGAAACCACGCTTGATCCGAATGCGCGTTCACTGCTGCAGGTGAAGGTCAACGACGCGACCGATGCCGATAGCCTGTTCTCAAGGCTGATGGGCGATGACGTTGAACCGCGCCGCGAATTCATTCAGGACAATGCGCTAAGCGTCGCCAATCTGGACGTGTAAGGTTTAAGCGAAATCCACTGCGGGCGTTGTCGTCAGGCAACCGCCCGCAGGTCGAAGTCCGCATGAATGACATCGAACGGTACACAAACTTTGGCGTCATTTGTGCGCGCTACGAGACCCCATTCGATCAATGCAGTAACGTCATCATGAACGCGCTTGACGTCGCGCTGAAGTGAACGTGCAAGTCCGCGAATACTTGTCGGGCCAATTTTCTGCAAATGTTCGATCAGGTCCCATCGCTTTGGCGTGATGACTGAGAATAGCTGCGCTGGTGAGCTGAAGGTGAACGTTGCTGCCGGTTCGACCTTGCCATTGTGCCAAGCATGCAGAAATCCGTCCGCCGCATCCTGCAGAATGGCTTGCGCATCACTGCGTATCTGGATCGTTGCTCTCTTCATCTGATCATCCTCTTGCGAATTTCGGCATAAAAATCGTTGATCAGTGCTTCTGGAGAGCTAAAGCGGTAGGGATGTTCGTTGCCGTCAAGATGGCAATGATCGCCCTTTCCACGTTCATTATCGTAACCAACGATTCGCACGTTGTTTCGACCCCAGTACAGCCGATATTTGTATAAATGGGTGCTCCCTGCGACTGGTGCCGGGACTTTCCAGATCACCATTTCCAAGATAGCGCCGTCTGGAAATACACTCTTATACCTGTAAATTATATCGGCTCTCGTGTTGTCAATCATGCCAACGATCTCAGTTGTTGTCAATTCTGCCAACGCTAGTATCAAGCTGCGATTCATTGGCCGAGAACCATTACGAGAATGGGAATTAATTTCCACGATCCACAGGTTGCAGCAGGTCGGTATTGCCGCCCGCGCACAAATGCGGCGGCTATTATACTTTTGTACAATTACTATCTTGCCTGTTCGCCGGTGACATGATCTTTTGTCGAAGAAGAAGTGCGTGATGCCGGAATTGATGAAACGATTTATCGGTGCTTGCGCCTTGCCGAACAACCGGATTGGGAATTGAAATGCAGCCTGTCTTTGATGGTCACAACGATGTGCTTTACCGGTTGTGGAAACATTCAAGAGACGGAGCCGACCCGATCAGGGAATTCATCGACGGCACCACATCAGGGCATATCGACAAGAAGCGTGCGCTGAAGGGCGGGTTGATCGGCGGACTTTGTGCCATCTATGTCCCATCCGGCGATCTCGCCTTCAAGGCGCCGGATGCAAAAGGTCATTATTCCACCCCGCTTGCCGCGCCTTTGGAGCGTGCGCCCTCTCTCGATATTTCGCTGGAAATGGCTTCAATTGCGCTGCGTCTCGAACAGGCGGGCGGTTGGAAATTATGCCGGTCCACTGCCGATATCGAGGAAGCGATGGGCAAGGACCTTTTTGCTGCGGTTTTGCATATTGAGGGCTGCGAAGGTATTGGCGCTGATCTTTCCGCGCTGGATGTCTTCTATGCTGCCGGTTTGCGCTCTCTGGGGCCTGTCTGGAGCCGCAACAATGTTTTTGGCCATGGGGTTCCCTTTGCTTACCCGATGGACCCCGATACGGGCCCCGGTTTGACCGCCGCTGGCGAGGATCTCGTCAAGGCCTGCAATCGCCTCGGTATTCTTGTCGATCTCGCCCACATCACCGAAAAAGGTTTCTGGGATGTCGCCCGTATCAGCGATCAGCCGCTGGTCGCCAGCCATTCCAATGTTCATGCGCTGACCCCGGTCGCCCGCAATCTGACGGACAAACAGTTCGACGCTATCCGGGAGCGCAAGGGGCTGGTTGGCCTGAATTATGCTGTGGCGATGCTGCGTCCTGACGCGCGCGAAAATGCCGACACGCCGCTCAGCGATATGGTTCGTCATATTGATTATATGGTCAATCGCATGGGTATTGACTGCGTGGCACTTGGCTCAGATTTTGATGGTGCTAAAATCCCCGGCGAAATTGGTGATGCAGCGGGCAATCAGGCGCTCGTCAACGCGCTGGGAGAGGCCGGATATTCTGACGAGGACCTTGCCAAGATTTGCCGCGGGAACTGGATGCGCGTTCTTGGGTCGGCCTGGCACGAAACAAACTGAAACAATACAAAAAACAGGGGTAATCATAATGTTGATCAATCAGATAAACGCAAAATTCCGACTGCTCGTCGGCAGCGCGGCGCTGTCAGCGCTTGTTGTGTCGGGCGTGCCTGCGTGGGCGGCAACACCGGCGGACACGCTTGTCGAAGCATGGGCGATTGATGATGTCATCACGCTTGATCCGGGCGAAGCATTCGAGCTCACCATGGGTGAAATCAACGGCAATACCTATGACAAGCTGGTTCGTCTCGATATTAACGATCCTTCCAAGATTACCCCCGATATTGCCGAAAGCTGGACGGTTTCTGATGATGGCCTGACCTATACGTTCAAGCTGAAGCAGGGCCTGAAATTCGCTTCGGGCAACCCGTTGACTGCCGAAGACGTTGCCTATTCCTTCGAGCGTGCCATCAAGATCGACAAGAGCCCGGCGTTCATTCTCACCCAGTTTGGCCTGAAGCCTGACAATGTGACCGAAAAGGCCAAGGCGACAGATCCGAACACCTTTGTCTTCACCGTTGATCAGCCCTATGCGCCGAGCTTTGTGCTCAACTGCCTGACCGCAACGGTCGCCTCGGTTGTCGACAAGAAGCTCGTCTCCCAGCACATCGTCGACAATGATTACGGCAATGCCTGGATGAAGACCAATTATGCCGGGTCCGGTCCGATGAAAATCCGCGACTGGCGTGCCAACGAAATCCTCGTTCTGGAACGTAATGACAATTATTACGGCACCAAGTCGATACTCAACCGCGTTATCTATCGCCATGTGAAGGAAAGCGCGACGCAGCGCCTGCTGCTGGAAAAAGGCGATATTGATGTTGCCCGCAATCTGGAACCGAACGATCTGGAACAGGTCGTCAAGAACAGCGACATCAAGACGACAAGTGCGCCAAAGGGCACAATCTATTATTTCAGTCTTAACCAGAAGAATGCCAATCTGGCCAAGCCAGAGGTGCGTGAGGCACTGAAATACCTCGTTGATTACGATGCCATCGGCGAAAAGCTGATTAAGGGTATCGGCGAAATCCACCAGACTTTCCTGCCGAAGGGCATTCTGGGCGAACTGGATGAAAAGCCCTATTCGCTCAACGTGGCAAAGGCCAAGGAGCTTCTTGATAAGGCAGGTCTGAAGGACGGCTTCTCGGTGACAATGGATGTGCGTAACGGCCAGCCGGTAACGGGCATTGCCGAATCCGTACAGCAGACATTTGCACAGGGCGGCGTCAAGCTGGAGATTATCCCCGGTGACGGCAAGCAGACCCTGACAAAATTCCGTGCCCGCACGCACGACATCTATATCGGCCAGTGGGGCGTTGATTACTGGGACCCGAATTCCAATGCGGAAACCTTCACCAGCAATCCTGATAATGCCGATACGGGCACCAACAAGACGCTCGCATGGCGCAATGCCTGGGACGTGCCTGAGCTGACCAAGGAAACCAAGGCCGCTTTGCTTGAACGCGACACGGCCAAACGTGCGCAGATCTACGTGGATCTGCAGAAGAAGGTTCTTGAAACAAGCCCGTTTGTGATGTTGTTCCAGCAGACGGAAGTTGCTGGTTACCGTTCAACCCTCAAGGGCCTGAAGCTTGGACCATCATTCGATACCAACTACGTCTTCAACGTATCGAAATGAACTGGGGCAAACGCCCAAGGCTGACACGATGACAACGACCGATACCCAACTGGAGGCCAGGCGCTCAGGCGCCTGGGTCTCCAGCCTTGCCCTTGCCATTGGCCGTTTTGTGCTGATCGGTGCAATCACCTTCCTTGGCCTTCTTGCCGTCACGTTCTTCATCGGGCGGGTCATTCCCATTGATCCCGCCTTGGCGATCGTTGGTGATCGAGCCCCGGCCCATGTGGTCGAACGTATCCGGGAAGAATATGGGTTGAACCTGCCGATCTATCAGCAGTTTATCCTTTACGTGAAAGGCGCGTTGCAGGGCAATTTCGGCAATTCGGTTTTAACGTCCAATCCTGTGATGACCGACATCCGCAGGGTATTTCCCGCGACCATGGAACTTGCCACTTTCGGTACACTCATAGGCACGCTTTTCGGCGTGCCTCTTGGTGTCCTTGCCGCTGTCAAGCGCGGTAGCCTTGTTGACCAGATCGTGCGTCTTATCGGTCTGATCGGCTATTCCATGCCAATCTTCTGGCTTGGGCTTCTGGCACTACTGGTCTTCTATGCCAAGCTTGGCTGGACCTCTGGCCCCGGCCGTATTGATGTCATCTATGAATACACCTTCACGCCCATAACAGGCTTCTATCTCCTTGACGCCGTGTTGCAGGGCAATTGGGAAGCCTTCCGGAATATCTTCTCCTTCATCATCCTGCCCGCCTCGCTGCTCGGTTATTTCTCGCTTGCCTATATCAGCCGCATGACCCGCAGCTTTATGCTGAATGAACTGGAGCAGGAATATATCGTAGCCGCCCGTGCCAAGGGCCTGTCCGAAACCCGTATCATCTGGGCCCATGCGCTGCGCAATGCGGCGGTGCCCCTGGTGACAGTCATTGCCCTGTCCTATGCCAATTTGCTCGAAGGTTCAGTGCTGACTGAAACAGTCTTTTCATGGCCGGGACTTGGCATGTACATCACCAACTCACTGCAAAACGCCGATATGAACGCTGTGCTTGGCGGGACTATCGTCATCGGCACAGTGTTCATCGCCATCAATCTTCTGTCCGATCTCCTGTATCGGGTGCTTGACCCACGGACGCGTGCACGATGAGCCAGACAATCAAGACACCACAACCCATGTCCCGCCGTGAATGGCTGATGAGTGACCGTCCGCAATCGCGCGTGCAGGCAAGGCTTGGCCGCGCCTATCTCGTCTGGGGCCGCTTTGCCAGCAACCGGCTCGCTCTCGCCGGTCTTGCCATCATCATCGCGCTGTTGCTGGTCGCCGCCCTGGCCAATGTTCTGGCGCCGCATTCGCCCGTCATTGGCGATTTGCGCAATGCGCGCCTGCTACCGCCCGGCGGTGACTATTGGCTTGGCACCGATGATCAGGGCCGCGATATTCTCTCGCGCCTGATCTATGGCTCGCGCCTGACACTCTATGTGGTTATTCTCGTCGCCATCATCGCGGCACCTATCGGCCTGATCGTCGGCACTGTCGCCGGTTATGCGGGTGGCTGGGTGGATTCGATCCTGATGCGCCTGACAGATATTTTCCTTGCCTTTCCAAAGCTCATTCTGGCGCTGGCGCTGGTCGCAGCCCTGGGACCCGGCATTGAGAATGCGGTCTTGGCCATTGCCGTCACCTCATGGCCACCCTATGCCCGTATTGCCAGAGCCGAGACGCTCACCATACGCAACTCCGACTATATTGCAGCCGTGCGCCTGATGGGCGCATCGCCCTTTCGGATTGTCCTGCGCCACATCATGCCGCTTTGCCTGTCCTCGCTCATTGTGCGTGTGACACTTGATATGGCTGGCATCATCCTGATTGCAGCCGGTCTTGGCTTTCTTGGCCTCGGCGCGCAACCACCACTGCCGGAGTGGGGTGCGATGATCGCTTCGGGCCGTCGCTTCATCATGGATCAATGGTGGGTTGCGGCAGCACCCGGCTTTGCCATTGTCATCGTCAGCCTTGGCTTCAACCTGCTGGGAGATGGCCTGCGTGATGCGCTTGATCCGCGGGGTAACAACCAATGAGCACCCTTTTGACAGTGAACGATCTACGGGTTCAGTTTCCAACCCGCACCGGGGTGGTCGATGCCGTGCGTGGCGTCTCCTTTACCCTTGGCCGTGAACGTCTTGGCATTGTCGGTGAATCCGGTTCTGGCAAATCCCAGACCGGGCGTGCCATTATGGGGCTGACGCCATCTCATGCGAAAATCACGGCGGAGACGTTGAATTTCGACGGGATCGATCTTCTGAAAGTCTCAGCAGCCGAACGGCGGTCGCTGCGCGGCAATCGTATCGCCATGATCCTGCAGGACCCGAAATATTCGCTCAATCCGGTGATGAGCATCGGACGGCAGATTGTCGAAACCCTGCGCACCCATGAAAAGGTCGGCCGGTCAGAAGCGCGCAAGCGGGCGCTCGACATGCTTGCCGCCGTGCAGATTCGCGACCCTGAGCGGGTTTTTGATCTGCACCCGCACGAAGTATCGGGCGGTATGGGGCAGCGTGCCATGATTGCCATGATGCTGATCACCGGGCCTGAATTGCTGATCGCAGACGAGCCGACCTCGGCGCTTGATGTCACCGTCCAGCTCGACGTTCTTGCCATCCTCGACAATCTGGTGCGGGACCGCGGCATGGGGCTGATCTTCATTTCGCATGATTTGCGGCTGGTATCCTCCTTCTGCGACCGGGTCATTGTCATGTATGCCGGACGGATCGTCGAGGAGATTGCCGCCAAGGACCTGCACAATGCCAAACATCCCTATACGCAAGGTCTTTTGAACTGCATGCCCAAGATTGGTGCCGATACCCATCCGCTCCCCGTCCTTGATCGCAAGCCGGAGTGGGCCGCATGACCATATCTCCTTCCAAAGCGCTTATTGTCGATAAACTTGAAGTGACATTCGACCGCTTCCGCGCGCTTCGCGGCGTCAGTCTTGACGTGATGCCGGGTGAATCCTTCGGGCTTGTGGGCGAATCCGGTTCAGGCAAGTCGACATTGCTGCGTGCCATTGCAGGACTGGCCCCAACGACACGGGGATCGATCACCGTCAACGGCAAGCTTCTCGGCAAGAGCCGCACCAAGGCATTTTACCGGGAAGTGCAGATGGTGTTTCAGGACCCCTATGGTTCTCTGCATCCGCGCCAGACCGTCGACCGGCTTTTGCTGGAGCCGCTGGCCGTGCATGGCTTTGCCGATATTGAAAAACGTATCCTGCGCGCGCTTGACGAGGTGGGACTTGGATCGAGCTTCCGCTTTCGCTATTCGCATCAGCTATCCGGCGGCCAGCGCCAGCGCGTGGCTATCGCGCGCGCTCTGATCCTTGAACCTTCCATCCTGCTTTTGGATGAACCGACATCGGCGCTTGATGCCTCGGTGCAGGCGGAGGTGCTGAACCTGCTCGAACAGATCCGCCGCGACCGCAATTTGACATTCCTCATGGTCAGCCATGATCTGGCGGTTGTGACCCATATGTGCGACCGGCTGATGGTGATGCAGAACGGTGCGGAAGTGGAGCGCCTTTCAGCTGATGATCTTGCGGCGCACAAGGTCACGCAGGCCTATACGCGCAATCTGCTTGTCGCCAGCGAGGGTTTTGTCCGGCCGGATGTACCCACCGCATAGGGTCTGTTTCACCGGATTTTTACCATACGCTGAGACTTGCCGCAGATCGTGACAATCTGAACGAATTTCCTAAAGGCGCATTTACGCCATTTCATCCATGGTCTGCCCAACACCGGAGCGGGCTATGAAAAAATTCAGAGATTTTCTTAAAGATACCAGCGGCGCAACTGCATTGACGTTTGGACTATTGCTTGTTCCGCTTCTCGGCGTGACAGGATTGGCCGTGGATTATACCCGTGCAAGCAGTGATCACGCGGAACTGCAGAATGCAGCAGATGCCGCGGTTTTGTGGGGCGCCTCTACGTACAATGGCAGCAATTTACCCGATGTGAAGGCCCGCATTCAGCAAAGTTTGCGCGCTAACCTTCCAGGCTTTGACGCTAGTGGCGCTACCTACGATGTGTCGGTTACGGACGATGTCCCTGCACGGATCAAGCTTTCGCTTGCGAGGCCGATGAAGACGACATTCATGCAGGTGTTGAGCCAAAATTCGATGGATATCGGGACCACTTCGACAGCTTCAGGGGCGTTGACGCCAAAGCAAGCAACAATAAAAGTCACGAACGTAAAAGGAATTTATTACAAGAAAATTTCCATTATTGTTGTTGGAGCCGATGGCGCTGAGAAACAAGTCGGCTCTATCGAATACAAATACATCAACAACACAGGGACATCCAATCCCGCAGTGGGATCAACGCCGCTGACCTTTGACTTGGGCACATACAAGTCGTTTTATTTTACCATGATCGTCAAGAAAGACGGCTGCGCTATTGGAATGAAGCCTTCGGGCAGGAATTGTGTGGATGCCCCCAAGGTAAAATCCAACGACCCTAAGAATCCTGGCATGGTCGATGATCCCAAATACCAGATCACGCCAGTTCCAAACAATCTAAACTTTGACAACGAGAATAAATTCTATGGCAATGATACGACCTATGCTTTCTTGGTCAAAAGCAACAGAGCGCGTGATGCTTGGCGGTTCGTTGAGGGCGGCGGTCAATCCACTGTGCCGAAAGATAGCGACACTCCGGTGATTATGGACAAACTTATGAACTGCGATGGTTCGGT
This sequence comes from Phyllobacterium sp. TAF24, assembly GCF_052113785.1. Taxonomy (NCBI): domain Bacteria; kingdom Pseudomonadati; phylum Pseudomonadota; class Alphaproteobacteria; order Hyphomicrobiales; family Phyllobacteriaceae; genus Phyllobacterium; species Phyllobacterium sp. TAF24. The sequence continues at coordinate 52,989 of NZ_JBFRDN010000005.1, forward strand.
AAAAAAACACGGTTGGGAAGATGGCGGTGGCGGCACACCGGACTTCGAATATACACTGACAACCGGGTGCGCGTTCGATTACTCACAAATTCGTCTAACCCAGTAATCATTAACACGAAGGCGGCGCGATTGACTTTGCTCTTGCGGCGCTCCATCATGACTTTATTCCGAGGGGGGCACTGTACAGTGCTGAGATAGCGTCGAGCTGGACCCTTGAACCTGATCCGGGTTATGCCGGCGTAGGAACGGGAATTGAGCACTCTCCACGCACTCTGCCTTGTCTTCGCACATATCCGGATCTCCACGCTTTTGATGGAGTCCCGCAGATGCCGTTTACCCTGATATCGCAATCATCATTTCTGTGACGATGTGATCGCCGTCATGGGCATGCTTGTCCGCATCACTGGCGCTTTGCTGGCTGTGCTTCTGTGCTGGCAGTTGGCTATCTGGGCTTTGCAGCCGCCGCGCTTCATCCTGCCGGGTCCCGGCTCAGTTTTTGTCGCCTTGATCGAGCAGCGCCACTATCTTCTGACCAATGCTGCCATCACCGTGCTCGAAATTCTGCTCGGATTGTTCTTTGGCGCTGTTGCCGGAATCCTGACCGCACTTCTCGTTGCTGGACTGCCCGGCTTTGGCCAGATCGTCTGGCCGCTCCTGCTTGTTTTGCAGGCACTTCCTGTCTTTGCCATCGCGCCGCTTCTGGTTCTCTGGTTCGGCTTTGGCCTTGCCTCGAAAGTGGTCATGGCGAGCCTCATTATCTTCTTTCCCGTGGCCTCCGCCTTTGCCGATGCGCTGCGCCGCACCAATCAGGATTTGCTGGATGCGGCAGCCCTGACGCAGGCAACGCCGCTGGCCACCCTGTTTCTGATCCGCGTTCCCAGCGCCTTGCCCGGTCTTGGCTCGGGCCTGCGCGTTGCGGCGGTCTTTGCGCCTATTGGTGCGGTGATTGGCGAATGGGTCGGCGCCTCGCGTGGGCTTGGCTTTGTCATGCTTCAGGCCAATGCCCGTATGCAGACCGACACGCTGTTTGCCGCCCTCATCATTCTCGCAGTGCTGACCATTGTCCTGCGTTTTCTCGTCGATGCTTTCGCCGCGCGCCTTACCCCTTGGATGCAGGTGTCATGATCAGAATTTTCGTTCGTCCCATCAATGAAGGAATGTCCATGTTTCGCCGCTGTGCGTTTGCCTTTGCCCTCTTAACCGCTTTGCCTTTCCTGCCATCACAGGCGATGGCGGCGGACAAGCTGTCTGTTCTTCTCGAATGGTTCGTCAACCCTGACCATGCACCGCTGGTTGTCGCTCGCGAAAAGGGTTTTTTCAGCGAGGCCGGTCTTGATGTCGATCTGATCCCCCCGGCTGATCCGGCGGCGCCACCGCGTCTTGTCGCGGCAAAACAGGCAGATATTGCCATCGGCTATCAGCCCAATCTCTACCTCAGCCATGATGAGGGTCTGCCGCTGGTGCGCTTTGGCACCTTGGTGGAAACCCCGCTCAATACGGTGACGGTGCTGGCCGATGGTCCGATCAAAAGCCTGAAGGATTTGAAGGGCAAAAAGGTCGGCTTTTCCGTGGCGGGCTTTGAAGATGCCATGCTCGGCGCCATGCTGAAATCAGAAGGCCTGAAAGCCGATGATGTCGAACTGATCAATGTCAATTTCGCCCTTTCATCATCGCTCATTGCCAAACAGGTGGATGCGACGGTTGGTGGTTACAGGAATTTTGAACTCACCCAAATGGCGCAGGAAGGCCATAAGGGAACGGCGTTCTTCCCGGAGGAGCACGGTGTTCCTGTCTATGATGAACTGATCTTCCTGACGCACCCTGACCTTGCCGGAGACAGCAGGATGAAACGTTTCCTCGAAGCGGTGGAGAAGGGCGCGGTTTATCTGACCAATCACCCGGATGAATCCTGGGCGCTGTTCATCAAGGCCTATCCCGATCTCGATAACCCGCTGAACCTGAAGGCATGGACCGATACTTTGCCGCGTTTTGCCAAGCGTCCCGCTGCGCTCGACCGTAGTCGTTATGAACGGCTCGGTGTGTTCATGCACGATGCCGGACTGATCAAAACCGTACCCAAAGTTGATGATCTGGCCGTTGAACTGCGGTGAAACGTTTCATAGAGGAAGAACAATCATGCCAAAAGTAGATTTTCGTTTGAATGCCATTGTCGATGTTGATGCAATCGGTGGTGACAAGGATTTAGGGCAACTGGCGCTGCAGGCCGCGCGCGGCGGCGCGACCATTATCCAGTATCGCGATAAGAACTCACCGACCCGGCTGATGGTGGAGCGCGCGCGCGCTATCCATGCGGCGCTGAAAGGCACAGGCGTACCCTTGCTCGTCAATGACCGCATTGATGTTGCTCTGGTAGCGGGCGTTGAAGGTGTGCATGTCGGGCGTGAGGACATGCTGGTCAGTGACGCAAGAAAGCTGCTTGGTCCGGATGCCATTATCGGCCTCACCGTGAAAAACGAAACGGACGCACAGGCGGCCATAGCGGCGGATATCGACTACGCCTGTGTAGGCGGCCTGTTCGAGACACCCGCCAAGCACAATCCGGATGGGCCGATTGGCTTTGATGGCTTTGCCCGGCTGGCTGCGATGATCCGGGCAGCAAAGCCGGATCTACCTGTTGGTGCGATCGCTGGCATTGACCTTGGCAGGGTGGCTCCAGCCATTGCGGCGGGAGCAGATGGCGTTGCGATCATTTCGGCAATCTTCCGGCAGGCTGATCCGCGCGCCGCGGCGCAGGCGCTGCGCGATGCTGTCGATGAGGCGTTGAGGGCGACGGCATGACCGCCATTGCCTTGACGATTGCAGGCTCCGATAGCGGCGGCGGCGCTGGTATTCAGGCCGATCTCAAGACGTTCTCGGCGCTTGGTGTTTATGGAACAAGCGTATTGACCGCAATCACGGCGCAGAACACGCGCGGCGTTACCGCCATCGAGAATTTAAGCCCGGGCATCATTCGCGCGCAGATTGATGCGGTTCTCTCGGATATCGCGGTGGGTGCGATCAAGATCGGCATGGTCTCCACCGTGGAAACCATCGATGCTATCGCCGAAGCCTTGAACCGATGGCAACGCAAAGTGGTGCTTGATCCGGTAATGGTTGCAACCTCGGGTGATCCATTGTTACAGCCGGAAGCCATAGAGGCGCTTCGCACGCAGCTTCTGCCATTGGCGCTTGTGCTGACCCCCAATTTGCCTGAGGCCGCGCTCCTGACCGGCACGGATATTGCTCAAGATGAACAGGCAATGGCACGGCAAGCCGAACTGCTGTTGAAGTTTGGCCCGAAGGCGGTGCTGATCAAGGGCGGCCACGGAAACAGCGCCTTGAGTACGGACCTTCTCTTCGACGGTTCGTCCTTACAGCGTTTTGACGGTCCGCGCCTGTCAACAACCCACGATCACGGTACGGGTTGCACGCTGGCAGCCGCCATCGCCAGCGGACTTGCCAAAGGTCACGACCTGCCTACGGCAATCGGCGAGGCAAAGGATTATCTGACGGCAGCCATGGCTGCCGCCGATACGCTTAAAGTGGGTCAGGGGCGCGGGCCTGTTCACCACTTTCATCGTTGGTGGGCGGCGTAGCTGCCGCCCCCGCATTGAGAATGCGCTGATAGAACAGCCCCACACCGACAAGCGAGAGGCCAAGGCCAATAAAGGACAGCGCCCGCAAGATGCCTTCGAGATTTGCCATGTCGAGCAGGAAGACCTTGGCGATGACCAGAAAGACGATCGGAGCCGAGATCAGACGCAACGGCCTGTTCTGCCGCCATGCGCCAAGACCGAAGAGGCCAAGGCCGAACAATAGCCATACGGCGGAATAGGTGAACATCTCAGGCGAATCCACACCCTGTCCCAGATTGATATAGTTGCCCTGGAAGAAGAGACGGATAGTCAGTGTGACCCATGTAAACAGCATGAGGCCCGAGAGGATTGCCAGCGCCATGGCGTAATGTCTGGGGCGGTTCGCCTGTGCCATAACCAGCGGCAAGCCGAACAGTTTTATCTGTGGTTCGCCAAAGGCATTAAGCGCGACGAGTGCTGCCAGAAGGCCGGGCAGCAGATAACCCATGAACAGGCTGTTGAAGACAAATCCGCCAGCGACAAAACCGTCAAACAGCGGATTGAGGAAGATGAAATGCTGACACACGGCAATCAGAATGCCGACATAGCCAACAATCAGTGCAGCAGTGCGATAGAGCCAGTCCTGACCACCACGGCTCAGCATCATCAGCGACAGTGATCCGCCCAAGGCGATGATTGTGTAGAGCGACTGTTCGCTCAATGTGAGATCGCCACTGCTGCTCAATGTGCCGCCATTCATCCAATGGCGAACGAGGATATTGATAAGCACGAAACCCGCCAACACGGCGAGTGCCTGCACGAGGCGGTAGGCCGTATCCTTGATCCCCTTTGCGAGGATGATCTGGGCTGCAATCATAGCCGCGAAGAACCCGCCATAATTGAGCAGAAGCTGGTTGAAGAACGGCGTTGTCGACAAGCGGTCACTGCCGACGATGGTTGGATCAAAGAAAATATGTCCGATGATGACGACCGCAAAGACTGCCGGAGCAAAGCGCAGCACCGGTGCCATGCGCATGCGGGTGGCGAGCGCGTAGACGACGGCAAGTATGCAGGCGGCCAGAACACGCCATTGCGGTTCGAACACGACAAATAGCGCAAGAACGGCAAAGCCGATGGATGCAGTATCAAACAGCCATGCGGGCGAGATTGGCTTGATGTCGTCTTTCCATGCGCGTGCCAGCCACGTCGCAGCGCCAAAGCCGATGATTGCCAGCGCCACGGTCAATATTTCTTCGGTTGAAGCCGGTGTATTGCCGAAGATGTAGATCATCACGATGATCATGACGAATGGAACAGCAGTTCCCAATGCCGCATAGGCAAGTCCGCGTATGATGTCAGGTAGCCGGGCAAGCACGGTTGCCGCAATAACGCCGATAGCTGTGAAAGCAAGCGCAATGAAAATGGCAAAGCTGCGATATTTCATCGGGTCGTAGAGCGATAGGCCTGAATTGTCGAAGCCGCTATCCAAAAACTGGTGCATGTCCAGAAGGGTGAGTGGTACGAGCGAGAGCAGGGCCGCCGGAACAAGGAAGGGCAAGGCACGGCGTATAAAGAGCGGTGCCAGTGTTGATACGGCGATGATGATCGTTGCAAGGATCAGATAGCGCGAGGACGCCAGTCCGAAAAGATCGTGCGAGATATAGCCAAGTCCGAGAAGAACCGCGCCAGCGGCACCCGCTATGGTAACAGGGTCGAAATAGGGCTCCTCTATCCGGTCGAACAGTTTGTAGCTTGGCTTCAGATGGCTAAACACCGATAGAGCCAACAGGCTGACCGTTAAAAGGCCGAGCGCGCCGCCATTGGGCAGGGGATCGAAACCCGTATAGGCCGCGCCCCAGAGCGCTGCGAGAATGATTGCGCCGCCGCCGATCAGTGGCCAGTTTTTCGCGCGCGACAGAACAACCGAGACGAGCGTAACAACCGACAGATAGGTCATGAAACTGTAGGGTGCCGGTGCTTGCGAATTCACCAGAGCCGGGGTGAGGTACGAACCGATAAGGCCAAGCCCGGCAATCCACGGGCCATGTTTGATGGCCAAAGCGAGTGTCGCAAGGCCAACAGCTCCGAGCGCAACAAAGGCAGTGGAGGTGCCGATAAAGCCATAGATGCCATGGGCGGCATAGGCGACGGCAAAGAGTGCCGCCGAACCTGCGGCGGTCAGGACACCGGGAATATAGTCAGGACCGCTAACAGAAAGGCCAAGTGGCTTTTCTTTGCGTCGCAGATATTCACCCGCGCCCAAGAGCAGTAGGCCAAAAAGAGCGCCGAGGCAAAGCCGGATACCGGGGCCAAGCAGCTCATTTTCAATGGAATACTGCACGACGAAGATACCGCCGAGGAAAAGCGCGACACCGCCGATCCAGACTGGCCAGTTGCGGCCAAGCGACCGCTCGAAATCGCCATAGGATTTCTTTTTTGGCTGCTCGACTGGAATGCCGGTTGCAGGCGTCGCTTTGACTGTAACCGGCTCAGCTGAGGGTTTGCCGGACATGATCTCGGCGACCTTTTTGGGGTCGAGTCGAGTGGAGGCGGCTACTGCTCGCATCGGCGGCCCTACGGGCTCGGCGGCGGGTAGCTGGGGTGTGACGACGGTCGTTAAGGGTTCATCTTCCCGGAACCGGCGAGCCGTTTTACTATTCTCGCGCCCTATGGGCGCAGGCTGGAGTGTCCCGGCAATTTGCTGCTGCAATTGCTCAACCTGCTTGCGCAGCACACTGATTTGCTGCCGCGCAGTTGCCGCAACAATAAGCGCGACGATGGAAATAATGATAGAAAGAAACATTCATGTGCCCCCGATTGAGCACACAACGCCATGAATCGGCTAATTATTCAACTAGCGTATTTATAGCCCGTTCAGAATGGGCGGTCCGCAGGAATGGCAACGAGGCTGAGACGGACAGGAGCCGGATCAGCCATTGCAATGGCAGCGGCGGGTTGGATGATTGCGGCTGTCTGCTGCTGGGCAATGGCTGGAACCGGAGCCATGGGCAGGGAAGCAATCTGGGTCGACACGACAGGCGTGCCACCCTTCAGACCGGTTTCTTCGAGCATGCCCTTACGCTTGGCCTGATAGTAATAGCCTCGCGAATAGAGCCGCACGGCCTGATCTGGATTGCGGTCGGCAACGCGATAGGCACCGGCCAGATATTTCACACCATATTTGAGGTTGGTTTCCGCATCGAGCAAGTCTTTGGCGGTGCCATTGTGGCCCATGGCGCGAGCCGTGGACGGCAATAATTGCATCAGGCCCCAATATTTGCCGTTACGCGCTTCCGGGCGGCCACGGCTTTCACGGTGGACGACACGGCGCACAAGTGATTCAGGCACGGCATAAGCGGCTGAATATTGCGAAATAAGGGTGTCGACTGGCGTGCCCGGCGCAGAAAACTTGGCAGGTTCCGCAACCGAAGCCACTTCGACAGCTGCGCTCGGCGTCATCGTTGTGGTTTTGACCGCCGGGCCCGCATAGGCCATCTGGACTGGGGCGTCCGTTACCGTCAATGCAGTGGTGCGGGGGGCTGCAGCAGGAACCGGAATCGACGCTGTAGCGACTGGAAGTGTCGGGTTGCCCGTGGTGCAGGCAGCCAGGGTCAATACCAGACCAAGACAGGCCAGAGGGCGCAGCAATCGAATGTCAGAAACCATTGTCCACCAGTTTTATGCGGCCGTTTACGACCCGTTAATTTTCTCTCTACCCTGTTCGGGGGCATCTGCGGCAATCACTTTGCGCAACAAACTGTAACAAATGCCCTTTCCACAGGCCTGTGCGGCGGTTTTGGGCGGTGAAATTGGTTGCAAAATTGAACAATTGACTCTGTCATATATATCAATGTATCAGTTGAATATTGGTAAGGCCAATTTACCAGTGGTGCGTGTGATCGGGAGGATGTACGCACAGGGGAGGGTCCATGTTTGCAGCCATCCAGCCACGCCGGCTCTACCGGCAGGTCGCCGACCAGATACGCGCGCTCATCGAAAAGGGTGAGTTTGCGGTTGGCGAACGCTTGCCCGGCGAGCGCGAACTGGCTGAACAGCTTGCGGTCTCCCGCCCAACCATACGTGAAGCCCTGATCGCCCTCGAAGTGGAAGGTTTTGTCCATATCCGCATGGGTTCAGGCATCTATGTCATCCAGCAAAGACCACGGCGGAGTGCCTTTCATCCGGAAGATCTGGAGGGCCCATTCGAGCTTCTGCGCGCCCGTTCATTGATTGAATGCGCCATTGCCGAAGAAGCGGCACGGGTGGTTACGCCAGCCCATGTTGCGGCGCTGGATGAGGTGCTGACCCGCATGGCGGGTAATTTCCATAGCCCGCAAATATCCATTGGTTATGACCGGGATTTTCACACGACAATCGCCGGCATCATCGAGAATTCCGCACTGAACCGCTTTGTCGGCGAGTTGTTTGACCAGCGCATGACGCCCTATTTCGAAAAGCTCGCAAGTTATTTTGAAGGTCCGGCGTCGTGGCAGCAGGCGTTCGCCGAACACCGCGCCATTCGTGATGCCATCGCGGCTGGTAATCCTGTGGCGGCCAAAGCGGCCATGCAATTTCATCTTCTGCAATCGCAGGCAAGATTTTCCGAAAGTTTCGGTGAGGAGCCGGACACGGAGAGGGGGCAACCTGAGGGGCGCGCCAAGAGAAGCAACACGATCTGATTTCAATCTGGGAGGAGAAAGACATGAAGATCAAACTGACAGCCATTCTGGGCGCTGTGGCAGCGCTTGCCTTGTCCGCCGCAGCGGCGCAGGCGCAAACAGTGCTCAAATGGGCCCATGTTTACGAAACATCCGAACCGTTCCACACGCAATCGGTCTGGGCCGCCGAAGAAATCAACAAGCGCACCAATGGTCGCTACAAGATCGACGTTTTCCCGGCTTCGCAGCTCGGCAAGGAAGCCGACATCAATCAGGGCCTGAAACTCGGCACCGTTGATATCATCATTTCCGGTTCCAGTTTTGCCGCCCGTGACTTCAAGCCGATTGGCGTTACTTATTTCCCCTATATTTTCCGCAATCCCGAACATCTGATCGCCTATACAAAGAGCGATATTTTCAAGCGTCTGGCCAAGGGCTATGAGGACAAAACGGGCAACCACATTGCCGCCGTCAGCTATTACGGCACGCGGCACACCACATCCAACAAGCCGATTGCCAAATGCTCCGACATGCAGGGCCTGAAAATCCGCGTGCCTGATGTGCCCGCCTATCTTGCCATGCCGCGTGCCTGCGGTGCCAACACCACGCCGATTGCCTTTGCCGAGGTCTATCTCGCCTTGCAGAACGGCACCGTCGAGGCGCAGGAAAACCCGCTGACCACGATTGAAGCGAAAAAGTTTTTCGAGGTGCAGAAGAACATTGTTCTGACCGGCCACATTGTTGATCACCTCAACACGGTGATCTCCAAGACCCGTTGGGCCAGCCTCTCCGATGAAGACAAGAAAATCTTCGGTGATGTGATGCAGGAGGCGGCGGAGAAGACGACGAAGATCATCGAGGACAAGGAAAAGCAACTCGTCACCAGCTTCAAGGAACGCGGTCTGAACGTTACCGAAGTCGACAAGGCTGACTTCGAGAAGAATGTCATGGAAAAAGTGAAGTTCGAAGACTTCGGTTACGAAAAGTCCGATTGGGAAGCCATTCGCGCCATCAATTAATTCTGGCGATGACCGGGGAAACTCTCCGGTCATCTCTCCCCATGGTTTTTGAACGGAGAGATTGCATGACAAAGGAAGTTCATACCCAGACAACCGCCGAGGAACTGGCGCATTCATTTGAAGATGCGGCGCCCAGCGCCAATTTGTCCGATTATGCGGTGGAGGATTGGCTGACGCTGATCATCTTCTGGCTGATGACCGGCTGCGTTTTTCTGCAATTCTTCACGCGATATGTCCTCAACAACAGTTATGCCTGGACAGAGGAAATCGCGATCAACTGCCTGATCGGTGTCGTGTTCCTTGGTTCCGTCATGTGCGTGCGCGTCTCCCGGCATATTCAGGTGGACGTGCTTTACCACTACATTCCGGCACCTCTTGCGCGCGTACTGGCAATTTTCGTTGACCTCGTGCGCATGGGCTTCTTTGTCTACGCCTGCTGGTTGATGTGGCGCTATGTCGACATTGTTGCCGACGAGCAGATGGTCACTGTCGATCTGCCGCGCAATATCGTTTTCTATTCCGTCCTGCTGGCATTCGTCCTGATGCTGTTTCGATCCATTCAGGTTTTCATCAGCAATTTGCGCCGTGGCTATTCCGTTCTGGAACGGCCGGAGGAATTTCAGAAGGTAGAGGATTAATCCATGCTGCTTCTTGTTGGATCGTTTCTTGTTCTCATGATTATCGGCGTGCCGGTTGCCATTTCCATGGCCGTGGCCTCGGTGCTCTATCTCGTCCTCTACGGCGTCGCTCCTGACATTATCGTGGCGCAGCGCATGATTGCCGGTGTTGAAAGTTTTCCGCTGCTCGCCGTGCCTTTCTTCATTCTCGCTGGCAATTTGATGAATTCCGCCGGTGTTACGGGCCGCATCTATGCCTTTGCTGTCGCGCTTGTCGGGTGGATGAAGGGTGGCCTCGCGCAGGTCAATATCATCGGTTCCGTGGTATTCTCCGGCATGTCTGGTACGGCGCTTGCCGATGCGGCGGGTATCGGCACCATCGAAATCAAGGCGATGAAAGACCACGGCTATCCCATCGAGGCAGCCGTTGGCGTGACCGCCGCTTCTGCAACGCTCGGGCCAATCTTCCCGCCATCACTGCCTTTTGTGATTTACGGCATGATGGCTAATGTCTCCATTGGTGCATTGTTCATGGCCGGTATCATGCCCGGTGTTGTCATGACCGTGTTGATGATGCTGACGGTTGCCGTCTTTGCCTATGTTTACAAATGGGGTTCGGACGCACCCTTCGAGATGAAGCAACTGCTTGAGGCAGGGCTCGAAATCCTCGTCGTCTTTTCCATACCGGTCATCATCTACATCGCGACGCTTCTGGGCTTTTCCGTTAATGCCTCGGTTGGTATTGCCCTTCTTATTCTGCTGGCGGTCGACTGGTATTTTGACTTCTCCGCCGTGATGGCCCTGATGACCCCGGTTATTCTGATCGGCGGTATGACCATGGGCTGGTTCACGCCCACTGAAGCCGCTGTAGCAGCTGTGCTCTGGTCATTGTTTCTTGGCCTTGTGCGCTATCGCACCATGACTTTGGCAAGCCTCGCCAAGGCGAGTTTCGACACCATCGAAACAACAGCCTCGGTGCTTTTCATCGTAACGGCGGCATCGGTGTTCGCTTGGTTGCTTACGGTCAGTCAGGCCGCACAATTGCTGTCAGCGACAATCCTGTCGATCACCGATAACAAATGGGTGTTCCTCATCCTCGTCAATCTGCTGATGCTGTTTGTCGGCTGTTTCCTCGATACGATCGCCGCCATTACCATTCTGGTGCCGATCCTGCTGCCGCTTGTCCTCAAATTCGACATTGATCCGGTACATTTCGGGCTGATCATGACGTTGAACCTGATGATCGGCCTGCTGCATCCGCCGCTCGGCATGGTGTTGTTCGTGCTGTCGCGTGTCGCCAAACTTTCGGTTGAGCGTACCACCATGGCAATCCTGCCCTGGCTTGTTCCGCTCTTCATCGCCCTTATTGCCATTACCTTCATACCGGCGATCACCCTGTGGCTGCCGACACAACTGGGACTAATCAAATGAATACCATAGCTGCTACCCTTTTTGGCCCTGAGGATCTGCGTGTTGTCGAAGGTACGCTCTCGACACTGAAGCCCAATATGGTGCGCATCAAATTCGGGGCGGGTGGCATCTGTGGCTCTGATATGCACTATTTCCGCCACGCACGAACCGGCGATTTCGTGGTGACATCGCCGCTCATCCTCGGCCATGAGGTGGCCGGGGAAGTGGCGCAAATCGGGTCCGACGTTGCGGGGCTTGCTATTGGCGACCGGGTTGCAGTCAATCCGTCGCGCTGGTGCGGTACCTGTGTCTATTGTCACGAGGGCCGCGCCAATCTGTGCGAGAATATCTACTTCATGGGTTCCGCCTCAAAGACCCCGCATATGCAGGGCGGTTTCGCCAGTTATTTTGATGCAACACCGGCGCAATGCGTGAAGGTGCCGAAAGATTTTCCGTTTCAGGCAGCGGCGCTGGCCGAACCTCTTGCCGTCTGTCTTCACGCGGTGCGGCGTGCCGGGCATGTCAAAGGCCACTCAGCCATCATCTTTGGGGCGGGGCCTATCGGCCTTCTGACCTTGCTCGCGCTGAAACATGCGGGAGCTGAATCGGTGGCGATGGTTGATCTGGCGGCAGCACCCCTCAAATTCGCGCTTGAACTCGGCGCTAACAAGATATTCGACCTGTCAGAAGGCGAGGAGAAGCTTGCCAAACTGGCTGTGGCAACGCCTTTCGATATTGGCTTTGAAATTTCGGGCACCGCCGCTGGTCTTGCCTCGGCCATACGCACCGTACGGCGTGGCGGTACGGTCGTGCAGGTCGGCAATCTTCCCGGCGGGTCTATTCCCGTGCCTGCCAATGCTGTCATGGCAAGGGAGATCGATCTGAAAGGCACGTTCCGTTTCGGCGAAGAATTCTATGAAGCGGTCGAGTTGATTGTCTCGGGCGAAATTGATGTATTGCGGCTTGTGACGGGTGAATTTCCGCTCAGCGAGGCTCCGGCGGCATTCGCTGAGGCTCTGGACCGGTCCCGTAGCGTCAAGGTTGTACTGACCGCTTGAAGCCCAGCGACAATTTAGTGATGGGAACACCGCTTGGTCTTGATCAAGAAATCAGCTAACAGGATGGCGGTGCAGCGTATTATTAACAATACTACGCTAGAAACTGCCTGTTTGCACTCTTGGAAATCAGACACCGGAAAATGAACGTGCCGCGAGTTTTTTACCCTCTGTCGCTGATGTCGAAATGCCTGGCATTGTTTGTTCTGGTCGTTGGTGTGGCGAGCGGTTGCACCACCACTTCGGCATTGCAGCCCGTAGCGACGACGACCCCAACCATAATGACGGAGAAATCCGCTTCGATCGTCGTGGATAGCAGCACCGGTGCGGTGCTCTATCAGGCGAGTGCCGATCTGCCCCGCATTCCGGCATCCCTCACCAAGATGATGACGTTGTATCTGACCTTCGAGGCGCTGGAATCCGGCCGCCTCACCAAGAATACAATGCTTCCGGTTTCGGCCCATGCCGCATCTCAAGCGCCGAGCAAGCTTGGTTTCAAGCCGGGGCAGTCGATCGACGTAGATACGGCCATCAAGGCCATCGTAATCAAGTCTGCTAATGACGTTGCCGTCGCTCTTGCCGAAGCCCTCGGTGGTTCCGAACCGCAGTTCGCCGCGCTCATGACAGCCAAGGCCCGCCAACTCGGCATGAAGGGGACGACCTTCAATAATGCGTCGGGCTTGCCTGATCCCGCACAGATCACTACTGCCCGGGATATGGCCCTTCTTGGCATGGCACTGCGCAAGCATTTTCCCAACCAATATTACTATTTTGCCCTGCATGAATTCACGTTCAACGGGAAGCTTGTGGAAGGCCACAACCGTGTATTGGCAAAGCTCAATGGTGCTGACGGGATCAAGACAGGCTATGTCCGCGCTTCCGGTTTCAACATTGTCACTTCCGTCTATGACAATGGCCGCCAGCTCGTCGCTGTCGTGATGGGCGGTGATACGGCAAGAGCGCGGGATCAGCAGGTCGTCGATCTGGTCCATAGTTATCTGCCCATGGCCGCCTCACGCTAAGCACCTTCGATCTCCACCCAAGGACTTGCCATGCAACGCGCTTACGTTGCATGGTCCGCAGAAAGCGACTCAGAGTTTAGCGCGATTGTATCGCGCTGATGGGAGGATGATCGCCCGATGTGGTCCTACATGCGCAATCTCAGCAGCAAGGCGCTTGCCTGGATAACAGCTGGTATTGGTGGTTTCGCGGCAATCGCCGTTGCCGTAGCGTTGGGGGTTTCCGAAGCCCGGTCGCCAAATGAAATTCCCAAATTATCGCCAGGGCAATCGCTCGATGCGGGCAGGTGGCAGATCAAACCACTGAAAGTCTGGGCGACCGATCAGAAAATTTATGGTCTGACGCCAAAGCCCGATCAAAAAGCACTGGTATTTGAAGTTGAGTTGATGAACCGGACGGCCCAGTCCGACAGAAGCTATTACAGCGCGTTCCATTTGCCCTCGGAGATTGAAACGAAGGCGGAAAAGCCGATGGTCTATCTTGCGCGCGATCAAGCCTTGATGCCGTCTCTACAGCCGGGTCTGCCGGAAAAACTTGTCTATGTCTGGCTCATACCAGCCACCGCAGTGCCAAAAGGCGATGTATCTCTGAGTATCGAGGCCGATAAATTCAAACCACAGGATAATCTGTACGGGATGCCCGGCTGGTACAACAAATATACCGCGGCTACGGTCAGTTTGCCGCTCGCCGGAGGGCAGGGCTGATGCGCCTTGCCGCTAACATTCTGGCGGTCTGCCTTGCTGTCGCTTTGCTCTATGGCATGCAACAGACGAAGCCACACTATATGGATTTAACCGGCCCCATTCCCGTCTATGGCAAGATGCATGACAAGGTGCTTACCCGCCGCTTCGATGTAACATTGGATCAGGTGGAGTTTGCCCGCGTGCTTACATTCACCCAGTATGGGCAGAGCAAGACCCTGACCACCTCAGGTCTGTGGGCTATCGCAACGGTAGATTTGGCGGCAACAGACGCTTCGACAACAGTGATTGCCGCGACATGGCAGGGACCGACTGGCCTGCGTTACCAGAGGTCTGATCGTCTCGGGACGTTGGCGAGCATGATGCCTCCGATGCTTGAGCCCGGCATGCCCAAAAAGGTCCGTATTGTTTTCGAGATCATTCCCGATCAGGTCAATGGCGCCACATTTGTGCTCGCCAACCAGATCGAACCAAGGCTTGATTCAGAGGCGCGTATTGCCATCAATGATTTCAGAAAATTCAATGATGGCCAGCCGCTCATAGCCGACACCTATGATCTTTCAAAACCCATGCTTGTTTCAGGGAACTGACAAGATGAGCGCTCTATACGAGGAAACACCTGACCTTTCCGAACGCTGTTGGCGACGGCGCAGCCTTTGGGCGCTGATCCTGCTCGTTCCCCTGACTTTGCTTGTTACGTCCTATGATGATCTCAAGGAAATGGGAAAAAGTAACGACTTTCTGCCTGTTGACGTCGCCCCGGGTCAAAGCGCACGCTATGGTGGCAGCGACTGGCAGTTTGTCGAATTCCGCACGGTCACTGATGGCAAAAATTCCAAGTCACTTCCGGAAAATTCAGTACCTGTTATCGCGCGCTTCATTGTCGAGATTGGTGATCCCGATCTGAGAAACCTTTGGGTGATGTGCTCCATCCGGCTTGTCGATGCGTCAGGGCGTTCGTGGTCGCCAACGTCAGTTCCGGGTCTGCCACCTCGGGCCGAGGGTATAGAGACGTGTGTTACCACTATCTTTGCCGGTGTCAGCAAGGGAAACCGGCGGGTGGTGGAGGAAACCTATCTTGTTCCTGCCAATGTGGTTGGTGAGTTGCGGCCGACAATCGGTATGCGCACCGAGCGTCCCTATTATCTGCGCTTTGCCCGCCCGCAATAGGGCTTAGCTTGCAGCTTGTACAGGCTCGGCTACCACGTCCTTGGGTTTGCGGGTCATGGAGAATGCAGTTTCCAGAACAGCGGCCAGAAAGCAGATGCGCAACGGTTCAATCAGAATACCGGTTGAGGAGTCCTGTAGGGAGCTGCCAAACAGAAACGCTACGCCATTCGAAAGCGCGCGCCACACGTCAAATGAATGCGGCCCGATTAGTCTTGCCGTCCCCAGCCATAACCATGCCCCAGCCCATTCGATAAAACGATAACCGAGGATCAATGTCAGGATCAGAAGCAGTCCGGAATTGAGGGTCAGCTTGACGCTGTTGGCGATGGGCAGGTAGCGCGAGCGATAGCCGCCGATGAAATGTTCGATGAAATCACGCAGGAATTTCGGGATCGTTTTATAACGCTCGCCGAAACGTTCGACACGGTGATGGATGCGCAGAAGTTCCTTTTCGTCGCGCACGTCGTAACCATAGACCAACGCCACCATGACGAGCCAAATGACAGGTATCAGCGCATGGAAAAACAGGCTCACCGCAACCGTGCTGAAGGCTTGCGGGGTCTGTTCGACCGGTATGAAACCCACCGCAGCATAGGCAGACGAAACCGGCTCGGAGAGGCTTGCAATCAGTGACTTGAAATAGCCCCACAGATTGCCTTCGCTCAACGCCTTCATCCAGCTGTCTTTCCAGCGGCTGACAATATAGAGACCGATAAAAACCCAGTTTGTCTCGCACACGACCATGATGATCTGCCAGACAGACTGACCGGTCTTTTCCTTCATGATCTTTGCTAGCTGGCGCACCGCCCATGAGACGGCGACGGACAAGAGTATCCATCTGGAATCCAGTACGTCGAGGACATTGCCGCCGCTTTCGCCGAAGGGCATCTGCTCAAGCGCCGCACGCGAATATTGCCGCACGGTATTGGCAAGAAATCCCCATGCGGCGTAATAGGCAAAGAAGGGAATGAGCGCGACGGACACCATGGTAACCAGTCTTGAAAGGCTCTTGCGTGCGGTATCTTCCCCGCTATCAGGCTGTCTCTTTTCTTGAGCCGCATTGAGTGCCGGAAGGCCGGGCCTGATAATCTGGATCATGCAAACGGTGGTTACCAGCTGCGCCAGTGCAACCAATGTCAGCACCGCCAGTCCCGCATAGTGATTGGCGAAGGCGGCATCGACTGCCAATTGCATGAGTATGTTGGAGGCAATGACGCCGAGCAGAACCACGGCAAACAGTTGCGGCCAGAATCTCCACCACAGCCGGAATGTCAGCTTGATAGGCAATACCGCTTCAGCCAGCATGACAGGTCCCTCCCGAATCTCATGCGGACCTTAGCAAAATTGACGGCCCTGTCACCCTTGGGCGCGCTTTGGATTTCTGTCGCAAAGGACAGACAATGAAAAACTGCGCCGGATATCCAGCGCAGTTTGCTTGGCGTAATCAGCGTTCTGGTTAGCAGGCGGCAAGAGCCGTTGTAGCCGCGCGCCGGTCAAGTGCCTGGCTCCAGATCGTCAGGCCAAGAGCACCGACCACGAGGATCGCACCGACCCATGGTGTAGCGCCAAGGCCAAGCGGCGAAGCCACGATAAGGCCACCGAGGAATGCACCACCGGCAATGCCGAGGTTGAAGGCGGCGATGTTGAGAGCAGATGCCACATCGACGGTCTCCGGCGTGTGTATCTTGGCAAGCTGCACCACATAGAGCTGCAAACCGGGCACGTTTGAGAAGGACAGTCCACCAAGTGCAGCAAGTGTGACCAGTGACCAGATCGGCGATACAGCCGTGAAGGTGAAGATTGCAAGCACGAGAGCCTGCAGGGCGAACATTACAATCAGCGCGCCAACCGGGTTGCCGTCGGCAACGCGTCCGCCAACCATATTACCCACGGCAATCGACAGGCCATAGAGCACGAGGATGAGGCTGACTGTTGAACCGGCATAGCCTGTGATTTCCTGCAATACCGGTGCAAGGAACGTGAACATCACGAATGTACCGCCATAACCAAGAGCCGTCATGGCAAAGGCAAGAAGCAGGCGGCCACTGCCGAGAACACGCACCTGATCAATCAGGCGGGCAGGAGCGGCCTTGGCGATCTTCGAAGGCAGAAGCATGGCAATGGCGAGGAATGCAATGACGCCGAGGGCAGCGACAGCCCAGAATGTTGCACGCCAGCCGAGCTGCTGACCGATAAAGGTGCCAAGCGGAACGCCGGTAACGATGGCAACGGTCAAGCCGAGGAACATCATGGCAATGGCCGATGCGCGCTTATTGGGCGCAACCAGATCAGCGGCAATTGTCGCGCCGACGGAGAAGAACACACCATGCGCAAAAGCGCTCAGGACACGGGCAACCAGCAGTAGCTCATAGGTCGGTGACAGGGCCGCAGCCGTATTGCCGACGATGAAAAGGGCCATGAGACCAAGCAGCAATGGCTTGCGTTCAATCTTGCCGGTGAGGGCGGTCAGAACAGGTGCGCCGAAAGTGACGCCAAGCGCATAAACACTGACGATAAGTCCGGCGAGTGGCAGGGTGATGCCGAGATCACCGGCAACGGTAGGCAGGAGGCCGACGATCACGAACTCTGTCGTGCCGATGGCATAGGCGCTGATTGTCAACGCCAGAAGTGCGAGAGGCATTGTCTTATCCTTTGAAATGGCAGGTCAGATTTCAGTCCGGCCCGTAAATGGAATGATGACGGATAGCGATCCGGTTGCGCTGAATATGGTCGAAGTGCATTCCATTGATAATCCGGTGATATTGCGTGACACCCGTGAATTAAATTCATAAATCAAACAATTGCCGCCTAAGACTTGTTATCGCGCGCCGTTTCATGAAAACTCGCAGCAATCGAGGCACTCCATGACGCGTGATCTGCCAATCCTATATTCCTTTCGCCGCTGCCCCTATGCCATGCGGGCAAGGCTGGCTGTCCACGCCTCGCATCAGACCTGCGAGCTGCGGGAAATCATGCTGAGGGACAAGGCACCAGAGTTTCTGGCCGTCTCACCCTCGGGAACCGTGCCCATGCTGCTATTGCCGGATGGCACGGTCATCGATGAAAGCCTCGACATCATGCGCTGGACCCTAAGCCAGCACGATCCCGAACATTGGCTTGGGGTGGATGATGGCGGCTGGATTGCCCGCAATGATGGACCATTCAAGCGCAGTCTTGACCGCTATAAATATCCGGCGCGTTTTGAAAAGATCGATCCGCTTGCCGAACGGGCGAAGGCATTGGCCATTCTGGATGATTATGAAGAGCGCCTCGCCTGGTCGCGCTATCTCTTCGGTGCATCACCATCGCTTGCTGATATGGCAATCCTGCCCTTTGTCAGGCAATTTGCCAGTGTGGATACGGATTGGTGGGACGCACTTGCCCGGCCCAATGTGAAACGCTGGCTGGGCGAGTTTGTATCATCCGGCCGGTTTGAAGCCGTCATGCTCAAATATCCGAAATGGCAGGCGGGTGATGCGCCTACGCTGTTCGGTCAGTAGCAGCAGGTGAGGTCTGTGGCACGCGCGGAACACTCCTGTTTTTCAGGTTCAGAAGATTGCCTGAAAGGATCAGCGCTGCCCCGAGCGCGGTATAGATATCAATCCGCTCCGCATAGATAAGCCAGCCGAGCACCGCCGTGAGAGGTACACGCAGGAAGTCCATCGGGATCACGATGGTGGCATCCGCATAGAGCAGGGCTTTTGCCATGCAGAAATGCGAAAAAGTGCCTGTGAAAGCAATGATAACAATCCACGGCCATGCATGCACAGTCGGCCATTGCCAGACATGCAGCGCTGGCAGCAATCCGATACCGGACTGGATGACCAGCATCCAGAAGATGATTTTCACCACGCTTTCCGTGCGGGTCAACGATTTGACCATGGTGAAGGAGATGCCGAACGTGAAGGCCGCTCCAAGCACGATCAGCTGGCCAACTTCAATCGTCCCAACGCCGGGTCGCACGATAATGATGACACCGACAATGCCAAGCAGGATTGTCAGCGTTCGCAAAAGGTTCATCCGCTCGCCAAGAAAGGCGACAGCCATGACCGCTGTCCACGCAGGCGTCGTAAATTCAATGGCGATTACCTGCGCCAGCGGGATGAGGGATAGGGCCTGCAGCCACGCAAACTGACCGGCATAATGCGCGGCATTGCGGCCAAGATGCTCCCAGATGCGGCCTGTCTTCATCGCCCGCACGCCGCCGGAGGAGCGGATCAGCGGGTAGAGCATGGCCAGCCCGATCAGCGAGCGCATTTCCATGATCTGGAAGACGTTGAGTTCTTTTGATGCTTCCCGGCCCGAAATTGCCATCAGGAGAATGGCAGTCAACGACCCGGTCATCCAGAACGCAGCCTTCAGGTTCGACGGCTTGAATTCCATGATGGATTATTTGGCGTAGACGCTGGCGAAATCGGCAAAGCCTTTGACTTCGATGGGATTGCCTGATGGATCGCGAAAGAACATCGTCCATTGCTCGCCGGGTTCGCCCTTGAACCGCACCACCGGTGGCATGACGAAATCAACCTTCGCCCCTTTCAACCGTTCCGCAAGGACGTTCCAGTCTTCCAGTGGCAGGATCACGCCGAGGTGCGGCATGGGCACCATATGGTCGCCAACCTTGCCCGTATTGGTTGTTTCGAACGGCTTGCCCAGATGCAGCGAAATCTGGTGACCGAAGAAGTCGAAGTCGACCCAGCTATCCGTGCTCCGCCCCTCCTCGCAGCCAAGAATGCCGCCGTAGAAGCCGCGTGCTTCATCGAGATCATGGACGTGATAGGCAAGATGAAACAGCGAGCGCATGGGAAGAATCCTGAGAAGCGGGAGTGATGACAACGCTATCAGCAAGTTTACGGGCAATGCAACGCATGACAGTTCGAAATGCTGCGAAACATTGTCCTGCCGGGAGCAATCAGCAATCTTGCCGGGGTCTAATTACCTGCTTTCATGGAACAAAATAGCCAGCGAAGAGTTTTGTCAGGCTACGATTGTTCAGATCCCGAAAACAGGAAGTTTGTGATGTCCATACTTATCAGCCTTTTGATCACCGTTCTGGTGATTTTTCTTGTGCTCTATCTTGTCCAGATGCTGCCGCTTGATGGCCGCGCCAAGCAGATCGTTCAGGTGATCGTTGTGGTGATTGGTATTATCTCGTTGCTGCGTTATCTCGCAATCTTCTAAGGATCACTATGGCGGGGCTTTTGAGCCCCGTCTTTTCACATTTTTATCTCGTCTATGTGGCTGAGCACCCAGTCGCGGAACGCGCGGATTTTTGGAACGTTGCGCCGCGCCTCCGGGTACACAAGCCAATAAGCGTGCTTGCCTGACCCCACAACATCGAACGGTTGGATAAGCTGTCCTTGTTGTAGTTCCGATTGGAAAAAGACCGGCGTCAATATGCCGACGCCTTGTCCAGCCAATACTGCCCGTCCCTCCAGATGCTGATCACCCAGCCGGTTGCGCACATCGCCGCGCAGCTCCGGCTTTTCGATGCCGACGAGCTTGAACCAGATGGTCCACCATGGATCACCGGGGTCAAGCACCGGCAGTTTGAGAATATCCTGCGGTGTTTTGATGCCACCTATGGAGGCCGCCAGCGCAGGCGACAGCATTGGCGTGAAATTCGCATAGAAGAGCTTGTGGCAGACCAAGCCGGGCCATTTTGTCTCACCGCTGCGAATGCCCACATCGGCCTCCTGACGGGCAAAATCCAGCATGTCCCGGGTGGATTTCAATCGTACAGCAAGTGAAGGGTGCTCCATCTGAAACGAACCGAGGCGTGGAACCAGCCATGTGGCGGCAAAGGTCGGGATGGTCGTGATGGTCAGGACACCATCAGCGCTTTCCCGTGTTGTCGCAAAAGCGGCGCGCAGGATTTCGAAGGCTTCGGTCGTTGAAGGTGCCAGCCGCGCGCCCACCTCAGTCAGCACCACCTGCCGCGGCAACCGCAGAAACAATGCCGTGCCGACGCGCTCTTCCAGAAGCTTTATCTGATAGCTGACGGCGGCCTGTGTCATGCCGAGTTCTTCCGCCGCCTTGGTAAAATTGCCATGACGGGCAGCGGCTTCAAAAACCCGGATGGCGGCAAGGGGTGGAAGATTCATGATGGCGATCCATAAGGTGTACTTATGGAAGATACTCGCGGTTTTGTTGGAAAACAAGCGCGATCAGGCGCATCTATTCTCCACCCAAGACGCGGATGCGCGTAGAACCCGGAGTTGAGGTTATGAACCCATCGCCATCACACTGCACACATATAGACAATACCAGCTCCCGTTGGGGCTGGCTTGTGAACATTGGACGATTGCTGGCCCGGCCAACAGTGCCTCCAACCCTCAATGCTACGGATTTTTCCAGTCACATGCTGCGTGACATGGGCATGCTGGATGGTCGACCCCTACGCGGCGAGGCTCCTGCATCCCATGATGATCTACAGAAAGATATCTTCAAAGGGTCTGTCTGAGCGTGCCCGTCAGGAATCAAAATCCACTTCAAGCTGCTTCTCGAGGGCCACGAGGTCCTCGGGAAGCGGCATTCCCATGGCTTTCAGTTCGTTGAGGTGCTCGCGCAAGCTTTCATGAATTTCATGAGCGTCC
The DNA here is from genome assembly GCF_052113785.1 of Phyllobacterium sp. TAF24. NCBI lineage: Bacteria > Pseudomonadati > Pseudomonadota > Alphaproteobacteria > Hyphomicrobiales > Phyllobacteriaceae > Phyllobacterium > Phyllobacterium sp. TAF24. Next base: position 74,810 of record NZ_JBFRDN010000005.1, read on the forward strand.
GCTGGCCGCTGCACCATCTCTTCAAGCAAGAGTGCGATCTGTGCCTTGATGTCTTCGAACGCCATGGTTTTTCCTCTCAATTCATCTGCAATGCCTGCTTCCACACCCAGGGGCATGCTAGCAGATTAGGCCATCAACGCATATCATTTCGATGACATTTGAGCGTTTGCGGCGCTACTCCGCGCCGGAATACTGGCTATCGGAAACCTTTTCCATCCATTCGACGGCATTGCCATCCAGTGCTTCCTGCATGGCAATATGTGACATGGAATTTGCCGGGCCTGCGCCATGCCAATGTTTTTCTCCCGGTGGAATCCAAACCACGTCTCCGGCTTTGATTTCACGGATTTTTTCACCCCAGACCTGCGCCAGTCCAGAACCCGAAACCACATAAAGGGTCTGGCCGAGTGGATGGGTGTGCCATGCGGTGCGGGCGCCGGGTTCAAAATGCACGACGACGGAGATCAGCCGCGCTGGCGCTGGGGCCTGAATGATCGGGTCCTGCCACACCGTTCCGGTGAACCAGTCTTCCGGCGCGCGGCGTGAGGGTATGGAGCCGCAAGTCTTTACGTCCATTCGGTTTCTCCTGCTGGGTCGGGCGCATTGGCCGCGATGGGGTTCTCGCGCAATGGAATAGTGTTAGCCGAGGCGATGATCGAATCGAGAAAACCCGGAAATCGCCCCTCCAGATCGACACGGCGCAAGGTCAGCAGCCGCTTCGTCCCATCAGGCCGCACATTGATCACACCCGCTTCCCGCAGCTTGGCCACATGATAGCTCAGAGCGGTTTTGGAGCCGAGTTCAAGAAATTGGCCGCATGTCATGGCGCGTTCACCGTTACGCGCAAGAATAGCGATGATGTTCAGACGTGTCTCATCGCCAAGTGCTGTGAGGATGGCTGGAAGCGAAATCTCTTCGGCGTCCGGATGAAAAAGCGGATGGGTCATGGCTTCTACCTAGCAACATCAGGCGAAAAGTTCAATGTTCAATAATCGTTGAACTTTGTTCTTGACTTCACATCCCGGTGAGTTCAATAGTTCAAGGATCATTGAACAAAGGATTACTCCCATGGACATTCGCCTCGTTGGTCTGGCGTTGGGTACATTCGCCATTGGCATTGAAGGCTTCGTTGTCGCCAGCCTTCTGCCGCAGATTGCCGGTGATACCGGTGTCACGCTTGTGCAGGCCGGTTATCTCGTCGTCATGTTCGCTTTGGCCTATGCGCTGGGTGCGCCTATACTGGCGGCCCTCACTGGTTCGGCTGACCGTCGTGTCATTCTGGCGGGGAGCGCGACGACATTCGTTATCGGCGCGATTCTTGCCGCGCTTGCTCCATCCTATGCCTTTCTGACCGCCGCCCGGTTGATTATCGGCATGTCTGCTGGTCTTTACGCCGCCACGGCACAGGCAACAGCGGTTGCCATTTCTGAATCGCACCACCGGGCGCGGGCGATATCGGTCATCGTCGGTGGTACCACGCTGGCCGTGGCCTTTGGCGCTCCGCTTGGCGCGTTGATTGCGTCTTTTGCCGGATGGCGCGGCACTTATGTGTTTGTGGCATTGATTGGCGCTGCCGCAACGACTTTCGTGTGGTTCCTCCTTCCAAGCGGGCTGCGCGCCGACAAGCTGACGCTGAAACAGCGGCTCGGCGTTATCGGGCATCCCGGTCTTTTGCCCGCACTCGTAACCATGCTCCTCTATATGGCCGGTGGTTTTATAGTGTTCACCTACATTGCGGCTATCGCGGTGCAGGGCACGGGTCTTTCCCGCGAAATGGTCCCTCTGGTCCTGCTGGCTTTCGGTCTCGGTGCTGCCCTCGGCAATTTCGTTGGCGGGCAATTATCCGATCGCTTCGGGCCGACGCGCACGGTCATCGCGGCTTCGTTTCTGAATGCTGCCTCATTGATGGCAATCAGCTGGATCATGCAATGGCCCAATGAAATCGCTGGTCCTGCGCTCATTGCGGTTATGGTTCTTTGGGGTGTCGCCGCCTGGATGTTCCCACCGGCACAGGCCAGCAGGGTTCTCGCCATCGCACCGGAAAGCGCGCCGCTGGCGCTTTCGTTAAACGGTTCGGCACTTTATCTCGGGATAGCGTCAGGTTCGCTGGTCGGCGGATTGATCATCGCCAATATCGGCCTTGAATATCTGGGCTGGATCGGTGGAACATTGCCGCTGCTGGGCCTTGTGGTGATGCGGCTTGCCAGTGTCGGTGCGCGCAAGACGGAACTCTCCGTCGCGTGAGAAAAACCGCTGGCCGAAGGGATCACTTCGGCCAGCGCTATTGTCAGGAAGACGTTTTCAAAAGCGAAGCGATCTGCTGAGTGGTCGGGACCTGACCATTCGGGGTCAGTTTGTCGACGACGCCGGGCAGGACTTTAGAGAGCTGCGCCAGCAGTTCATCTTCACTCATTCCCGTCTGCTGGGCGATCTCACTGATTGCCTTTTTGCCGAGAGCCACGCCAAGCTCATTGGGCGCGATGGGTTTGTTTTCACCGGGCTTCACCCAGGAATCGGCTGTTTCCCCGTGACCGGCATTGGTCAGACTTTCCAAAAGGCCGCCAAGACCGCCAAGAAGGCCGCCGCCACCAGCAGCGTTGCCGTTGTCGGCTGTCTGCGGATTTGCCGGAGTTGGAGCGGGCTGGCTCGAACCGCCACTGAACATTTTCCCAACGAGAACGGCTCCAAGCGCTATCAAGAGCGGCTTTGAAATGTTTCCGCCCGGTACCGCATTATCGAAAATTCCCATCTCGATCTCCTTCAATGTTGCTCGGTTTTCACTCAAATTCTGTATTGCGTCCCCCCAAAGGAGTTTATTCATTCAGGGGCAAAGCACAACATAGCTTGATTTTATCCAATCTATGCGAAAACATGACGACATTATGCCAATGGATAGGGAAGGAATGCGTGCATGTCTGTTATCGGTTGGATTGTACTTGGACTTGTTGCGGGGTTTATTGGCAGCAAGATCGTCAACAAGAGCGGTCAGGGTTTTATCCTTGATATCGTTCTCGGCATTGTCGGCGCCGTCGCCGGCGGTTTTATTTTCAGCTTGTTTGGTGCAACCGGCGTGACCGGTTTCAACATTTACAGCCTGATTGTCGCGGTTATCGGTTCCATCGTCGTGCTCTGGCTCTATCACGCGATTACCAACAGATCTGCTTAAGCCAAGCCTGTATCACCCTGTGGATTAAAATAGCGCGGCACCCGTCGTGTCGCGCTATGGTCTTTAGCAACAGCTATGATTCACGAAACCTGCGACTCATCCGGCAATAAAGCGCATATCAGCGCCCAAAGGCGCGCTGTGACGAAGGAGGATATGTTTCATGACAACCAGCCAGAAAATCAGAACCTTCCTGTGGTTTGACAAGCAGGCCGAGGAAGCCGCCAATTTCTACGTATCGCTGTTCAAGGATTCGAAGATTGTTGACATTCTTCGGCCTGCCGGGTCCGAGCGCGCGCTCACGGTTGTCTTTCAACTCGGCGGGCAGGAAATCGTCGCCCTCAACGGCGGACCACAATATAAATTCACCGAAGCCATTTCCCTCACCATCGATTGCGCCTCTCAGGAAGAAGTCGATTATTTCTGGGAGAAACTGTCCGCAGGCGGGGAGGAACGCGCATGTGGCTGGCTCAAGGATAAGTATGGGCTGTTCTGGCAGGTTGTGCCTTCAAGGATGATCGAACTGCTACAGGATAAGGACCCCGGCAGAGCCCAGCGCGCCATGAATGCCATGATGCAAATGGTAAAGATTGATATTGCCACGATTGAAAAAGCGGCGGATGGCGAGTGATGCGATAATGCCGTGCTAGCGTCGAGTGTCCAATTTGCGGGCTTTCCACTCACTGACAGGAATGAGACCGCCAATTCTGAAGCTGAATGATACCACACGGCTGATACGCGCATCGACCGAACATCTGTAATCCATATTGTACCAGTTTGAGCCGAGGCGAAAAGCAGCGCCGGTGCCATCAAACGATGTCGCCGAGATGACGCCTCCAGAGGGGCCGTTTGGAAGCAGTGCGTCTCTCGACGCCGTGCTGGGGCTTGAACGCAATCGTGACAACGCCTCCGAGGTACAGAGACTGGCAAGCCGCTCTTCCGGTGAAAGCCTGGCAACAATCTGCCCCATCCTTGGATCAAGGCTGGGTAGAAACTGTTGATTGAGATCGGCAAATGGATCGGAACTTTTCATGGCTCTTGATCCATTGGGCTTGAATGCCGGACCGGCTTTTTTGGGCTGAGGTTCGGACGTTTGTTGCGGTGTCGGAGCGTCCTTATGAGACGCAGTCGGGGTGGGGGATGGTTGTGCCGCCTGTCCCGCTGTTTCACTGGGTGTGGGGGTTGATTGCATTTCCGCCACATCGGGCACCGCTGGTTGTGCCTCGACCGGAGTGGCGCCAGGTCCAGCGTCTGCTTTTGCTTGTTCAGTGGCAGAGTCCTGCGGTGTCGAAGCCGCGTCTTGCGTCTCACCCTCGCCGGAAGGGGGCTTTTTGTCTTCAGTGGATTCTTTTTCGGATCGCGGCAGAAGTTTGAGGAGATGGTCCGAAGACGCCGCAGGCGCAGGAGCGGGGGCGGGTGCAGGCTGCGGCTTGGGTGCTTCTACCTTCTCTTCTTTCTTTTCCGGTTCAGGCTTTGGCTCCGGTTCGGGTTTTGGCGGGGGAACAATCTCAACCTTGACGCTCTCCTGTTCCGGCGGTGTCGGTTTCCATTCCGGTAGTTGAAACAGCAACAACGCCGCCACCAAAAGATGCAGGACCACAGACGTCAAAACGCCTGCTCCAAGTTCGGCCCGCAGCTTCTTGGTAAATTGCAGCATTGCTTAGACGATTATCGACCACATGCCCGAAACCTAGGAGCTTGAACGGCTCGCAACAAGTGGCAAAGTCGGATGAATGTTCAACCTTACTTCAACAGTTTGGCAATCGCCGGTTTGTCCGCCGCCAATTCCAGTGCAGTCTTGCCGCTCTCTGTCTTGGTGGTCTTGTCGGCACCATGCTTGAGAAGTGCTTTGATAACTGCAGGATCATCGCCGTAACTGGCAGCCATATGCAGCGGCGTCATCTTGTCATAGTCACCCTTGGCGTTGACATCAGCGCCCTTGGAGACGAGCAGATCAATCACACTGGCAGGGCCATAATAGGCTGCAGTATGCAGCGGCGCCCATCCCTCCTGGGATTTCAGATTCACGTCAGCGCCGCAGGCCAGCATTTTGGCAACCAGATCAGCTTTCTTGTCCCGGATCGCAATGGCGAAATGCGGATCGCCGCCAGAATCCCGTCCATTCGGGTCGAGCTTTTTGCATTCAGCCGCTGTCGGAGCCGCGCTTGCAGCTGTCGCGGGAACCAGACCGCCTGTGGTCAGCGCCAAGCCAAACAAGACTACGCTTGAAATCAATCTCGACATGCTATCGTCCTCACCAATTTGATTGCTTCTGCCGCCCGTTACACAGTCGGATCTATGCCAGCCTTCTACAGGGCTTCTCATCAGCTGAGCAAGGGAGGACAAGCGGATTTCACAGGGGTGACAACGCGATAAAAATCCCGCAATTTGTACTGCGGGATTTTTTTAAACGGCAAAGACTCAATGATTGCGGCGAATGCCCGCCGCACCGCCGATTGCCGCGGCAATTGCGCCGATCAGCATGGCGATAAAGGCTGCAAAGCTGCCACTGGCGGCAAGTTTCGCAGTTTTGTCGGCAGCCTGTTTGGCCTGAACTTTCAGTTCTTCAACCTTTGCATTGGCTTTGGCCTTTACGTCATCGATCTTGGCAACAGCCGCGTCGTAACGCTTGTTGGCTTCATCAGGCGAAATGCCGAGTTGCGCCGCAATAATACCGGTAACGCGCTGTTTGGTTTCCGCAGTCGTCTCTTCACCCAATGCATGACTGGTCAGAGCCGAGACGATTTCCTTGCGCGCCTGTTCCGGCGTCAGGGATGTCGTGCCGGATGGGTCGCGGTTAAGAACGCCGTCAACGAGGCGGTCAACTTCAGCGCCTGCCTGTTCCTTGGTGATGCCGCTGGCTTGTGCCGCTTGCGGGATCATGTCTTTGGCGGTTGAGGCAGCACCGGATACGGCCTGACCTGCTGTCGAACCGACCGAGGAAGCGACGCTACCGAGAACGCCAAAAGCACCACCAACGGCTGTGCCGAGCAAATAAAGGCCGATAACCAGACCAGCGGCCCAGACAACCAAGCCGTGCAAGACACCACTCCAGCGCGCGTACTGACCGGAAAAATACGCAGCGACATAGCCGCCGATCGCCAATGCGATGATCATTACAATGGCGCTCCAGATGCCGCCGCCGATGCCAAGGCCTTGCGCCGAAGCGCCATCACCCGTTGCACTGACTGTGCTCAGTCCGATGCCAAGCCCAAGGGCTGCAAACAGGACCTGCACGGCAATCGTCAGAAGTGTGCCGCCGAAAATACCGCCCCAGGCCAGCCGCTGCCCGTCCACTGCAATTGTATCCACTGTGCCTCGTTCATACGAAACCATGGTACGTCTCCATTCATTTTGTTCTTCAGATAAAATTGCCCGCAGGACGTCGCTGTCCGGCGAGATCACGGCGAAAACACGTCGGAACAAAGTTGGTTCCGGATCGACAGCCGGATATATTTTATATTGATCAGGGAACAAAAAGGGCGTGGAGACGTACGCCTGCGCAAAACGCGCAGGCGGCAAAAAGGTCTGGATAATATTTTTGTGAAATTGCTTGCGCTATGCCAGCGCGCGAGCTTCCCGGAATGAGATCAACCGGCGCCGCCCCTCGTCCCAGAGAACCAGCTTCACGCAGCGCAGGCTTTGCATGATGGTGATGCGCCCGACATCGCCAAGCTCCGGATAATCGCGCAGAACTTCCGGCAACCGGTAATAGGGAACGCGGCTGGAAAGATGATGCACGTGATGAATGCCGATATTCCCGGTGAGCCAGCGCAATACCAGCGGCAGGTCGTAGTGAGACGAGCCATGCAGCGCTGCTTCCTGGAATTTCCAGTCGGCGCCTTGCGACCAATGGGTTTCTTCGAACTGGTGCTGGACATAAAACAACCAGATGCCGGCTGCACCAGCCAGAACAACAATCGGCAGATGGATCATCAGGAAGGGAATGACACCGACAAACCAGATAAGGATTGCCGCCAGAAGCGCGATGGCAAAATTGGTTGCCATGGTTGAAACCCAGGGCTGGACACCGGAGCGCATCATGCCGAATGGCAAGCGCTGCTTGAAAATAAACAGCCAGGCGGGACCCACGCCGAACATGATAGCCGGATGCCGGTATAGCCGATAACCAAGCCGGCCCCAGCGTGACAGAGCACGATACTCGGTGACAGTCAGGGTGGTGATATCGCCAACGCCACGTTCATCAAGATTCCCCGCCGAAGCATGGTGCAACGCATGGGCGCGGCGCCAATAATCATAGGGTGTCAGGGTCAAAACACCGATTACCCGGCCGGTCCAGTCGTCGGAATGCCGGTGGGCAAAGAACGAACCATGCCCGCAATCATGTTGAATCATGAACAGGCGAAGCAGGAAACCAGCTGCCGGAATGATCAACAGCAGCCCCCACCAGAAACCATAATGCACGGCCGCCCAGCACAAAGCCCAGAATATTGCGAAAGGAATAACCGTCACAGCCAGTTCAAATGCGCTGCGACCGCGATTTGGTTTGCGGTAATTCAAAAGGATTTTCGGCCAGGCGCGTTCGCCGGAACCAGCGTCAGAATTCAAGGAGGAGTTTTTCATCGGCCATTATAGGCTTGCGCCACAGGTCCGCACAAGGGACGGCACCGTTCTTTTGTCGTGTGGATCGGATTTATGTGCACCTCAGAAGAAATGACGCTGCGCGCTGGCGGATGCCGATACGCATTCGCCCATTTCGCAGCGATTTTGCGTGGTTTGCACGGGAACCTCCCACGCCGAAGAGGCGTTGTGACACCAGTGCAACTGAGGTGAACAGCCACATGCAAAGGTTCGTTTTAGAGAAACGTTTCAACACAAAGAGATTTCTACGCAAGTTGCACTACCATCTTCTATGCCCGAAGGTTCCAGTTCATCCCGAGCCTTTCAAAGGGCCGGTGCTGGTGGCGGGGTCCGCCCCCGCATCGCATCTGCCTGAAGGGTTCGATGACCGCTTTCGCGTTATTACAGTCAATGGCTCCCAGAGCGTTACAAAGCGATGGGGCATTCCGGTGCCCGATGTAACTTTCATGCAATTTCGCCAGGTCTACGGCATGAACGAAAATGCGAGGGAAGTGCGGCGTGTGCTGAATGGGGAGCGGACCAGGCTGCTATATGTCATGCGCTGGCCAGAAAGCCGGCGGCGGTTAACCGATGGCCTTAATGCTTTCAACTACAGTTATGACCGGTTGCAGACGATTAGCCGGTATGAGCGAATGGCGCTTTTTAAAAAGGCGACGGGTCTCCTCAACAGTGAAGATGATCTCGATACAAAGTTTTCAAACGGTGTCACCGCAGTGCTCTATGCGCTGGCAAACGGTGCGACATGCGTTGTTATTTCAGGAATTGATCCTGCCTCGACAGGCCATGTCTACAATGCGCTTGAGCTTACCCGTCATCACAGCCAGTCAGATCGCGACATCCTTTTATTGTTGAGCGCGCGGGGGCATAAAATCTACACCGCCGATCCGGATGTGGCTGTGGCAACGGGACTTCCGCTCTGGACAGAAAAGACGCTCGCCGCGCATTTAGCTTCAAAGGCTGCAACAGCAATTCAAATCCCGTAACCCCCGCCTGATGACCGGGAGCCCGAACTGAATTCCGATGATGGAATGACGAATAATTGGTCATTTGGCTTGACCAAAGACGAACCAGCACCGCATTGCCCGTCCGATTCTCATCCCTTCCCCGCGATGGCGGGGCGTGATGCGCAAGCAGTTTGCGTCCTTGCATGAGCTGAAGCATGTCAATTCTGTGACATATTGGCAACGCAGGGTTGTGAAAGATCGATAAGATCGGAAATGACGGACAAAATTGGGTGCATTCCTTGCAGAACTAAGTCAGCTTACACGTGTAAAAGTATTACTATTCCAATTGAGGGGGAAGTTCATGAATATAAAGTCGCTCTTGCTGGGTTCCACTGCTGCGCTTATCGCAGTCGGTGGCGCGCGTGCCGCAGATGCTGTTGTTGTCGCCGAACCGGAGGCTGTTGAATATGTTCGCGTCTGCGATGCGTATGGCACAGGCTTCTTTTACATTCCGGGAACTGAAACCTGCCTGAAGGTCAGCGGCTATGTGCGCTATGACGCCAAGGGCGGCGATGATGCGTATAATGGTGGCGAGCGCGGTACATGGTACAAGCAGTCGCGCGCCGAATTGCGCTTTGATGCCCGTTCAGAAACTGAACTGGGTACATTGCGCTCATACGCAGAAGTGCGATTCAACTACACGGATGGTTCAAACAGCACCACCGAACTCAATCAGGGCACCATCGAACTTGGTGGCTTCCGTGTTGGCGCCGCCGACTCGCAGTTCACTTCCTATCTGGGTTACCTGGGCGACATCATCTCCGATGACGTGATTGCTCCCGGTGCTTATGTCACAAATCAGATCAGCTACACCTTTGCCGGAAGCAATGGCTTCTCTGCAACGATCGGTGCCGAACAGGGTGACAAGGGTTATCTGATCGACGATTACATGCCACACGTTGTGGCTGGTGCGAAATATGCACAGGGCTGGGGCTCAATCGGCGCAGTTGTCGGTTACGACTCGGTCGCTGAAGAGTGGGCAGGCAAGGTTCGCCTGGATGTTAAATTCACGGATACTTTCTCCGCTTGGGTGCAGGGCGGCTACAAGTCAAATGGCGATGAGCTCAACAACAACTATTTCGGTCGTTGGAACGGTGATTACGCGGTTTGGGGTGGTGTTGCTCTCAAAGTATCGGAAAAGGCAACTGTCAATGCACAGGCCTCCTATGAAGATGCTGGTACATTTGCTGCAGCTTTGAACGTTGGCTATCAGTTGACACCCGGCTTCAAGATTGTGCCGGAAATCAACTACACCTCGTTTGATGGCGGCCGTGGCAACGGCAATGACGATGCCTTCCAGGGTATCATTCGCTTCCAGCGCAACTTCTAATTGGCTGTTGATGGAATTTGGCGGTGCATGACATGTGCACCGTCAAATAGCGAAACAATATGATCTCCAGTCATTGAATCGCAGAAAGCGGCGGACCCAAAGTCCGTCGTTTTTTTGTTTTGGCAGGATTCATATGGTGAAGAGAATGGCGCACCCGACAGGATTCGAACCTGTGACCTCTGCCTTCGGAGGGCAGCGCTCTATCCAGCTGAGCTACGGGTGCATGGGGCTGCGATAGCTCGCATGCGCGAAGCGGTTCTAGCTGATGCGGGGCAAGGCTTCAATGGTCAATTTTGCCAAACAGCAAGATGCTCGATTGATATCGTTGAAGTCGCGTGGTTCGCTTGCGCTGTAAATCTGGCAAGACGCAGGCGCCGTCATTTCGGCAGAAACACAAATGATGCCGATCAGCATTATCCGCTGACCAGCATCATTTCAAAACTATTCCAGATTTAGTCGCTGCTATTACATCTTCTTTGCATGATGACGATGATGCTTCGCATGATGGCGATGATGCTTCATGTGATGCCGCATGTGATGATGCTTCTTCATCGGTGCTGCCGATGCAGTCGTGCTGCTGGTGGCAAGAACCGGTGCAGAGAATGCAAGAGCAAGTGCGAGACCAAGTGCTGTGTAGAGTGACTTTTTCATAATAGCGTTTCCTCTCAGATGGGGCTGTTGTGATACAACCGTCAATTATTGACCGGTTGCACACCGAGTGCTTTCAATGCCTTGGCAAAAGTCCTGACACCCTGCGCCTGCCTGTTGCTTGCACAAAATCGGATCGCCTTTTTCTGCAGTGATTTCGCCTTGGCCGCCCGGGGAGCCTCGGCATGCTCGATGATTGCCTGATGAACTTGTGTCTGGAATTTCGCGCAAAGTTCTTTGCGCGACAGTGGCCGCTCTTCAGCCGATACTCCATAGAGGCCAGTAGACATTATCGCCCCGGCGAGAAGTATCGTTTGTAGGGTAGAAATATTTATCACGGCCACCTGCAAGAAAGAGAAATGTATTCTGAAGATTTGCGAGAATACAAAACCATTTTACTTGCTCTTTATCGGCGAGCATTGTTTCAACGATATTTCTGGGATGTGGCGTTTTGTTTCTGTAATATTTCTGAAATAAGGCTATTGGCCTAACTATCTGAATGAAATGAATAAACTTGTATTTCTATGCAGTAAAGGCATGTCGCGAAGCGGTTATGGATGCGGCTCGATAAAGGAGCCGCATCCATTTGTGTCAAAGCGCAATGAGCTTCTTGGCTGTCGCCTGGATGTCGTCGCTGGTGAGGTGACGAAAATCTTCCATCGGGCTCGGCATGCCCAGATAGAAACYTTGTCCCGCGCTGCATGATTCGCCCATCAAAAATTCCAGCTCATCCGGCGTTTCAATGCCTTCTGCAAGGACAGGCATGCCGAGACCCCGGCCAAGACCGAGCACTGCCTTGACGATGGCGGCGGCCTGCTCGTTTTTGTCCACGGATTTGATGAAGGAGCGGTCGATCTTGATCATGTCGAAAGGGAAGGCGCGGATATTCGACAGCGAAGAATAGCCGGTACCGAAATCATCCATGGCGATGCGCACGCCTAATGCTTTTAACTGCCGCAGCGTGGTCAGGGCGCGATTTGTATCCTTGATAAGGGCAGTCTCGGTGATTTCAAGTTCGAGGCGATGCGGCTGCAAACCCGTATGCAGCAAGGCGTGGTGCACGCGCTGCGGGAAATCGTGGCTGTAAAGCTGCACGGCAGAAACATTGACCGCCACGGATAATGGCCTGTCCCAACTTGCTGCTTCCCGGCATGCTTCACGCAAAGCCCATTCGCCGAGCTGCAGGATCACGCCGCTTTCTTCTGCGATTGGAATAAAGATCGTCGGCGAAATATTGCCCTGGCGCGGGTTGTGCCAGCGCATCAGCGCTTCAAAGCCGGTGACGGCGCCCGTATCCATCCGCATTTGCGGTTGATAGACCAGCCGGAGTTCATTGCGCGGCAGAGCGTTGCGCAGGTCATGTTCGATCATGCGGCGTTCTCTCGCCTCCGCTCCCATCTTGGCTTCAAAGAAGCGATAGGTATTCCGGCCCTCTGCCTTGGCCTGATAAAGAGCAGTGTCAGCCTGATTGAGCAATGTCTCGCGGTCTCCCGCATCGACAGGAAAGATCGCAATGCCGATACTGGTTGAAATCAGGAAACCAATGGGTGAGTTCAGGTTTTCGGACTGGAGTGCTTCCAGAATCTTGTCGGCTAACCGGCTTGCGGCTGTCGGTGTGACGAGGCCCGGCACGATAACGGCAAACTCATCGCCGCCCAGCCGCGCCAGCATTTCATCCTTGCCGAGCAGCTTGGTGATGGCACTTGAAACGCGCTGCAGGATATTGTCGCCGGCTGCATGACCAAAGAGATCATTGACCTCCTTGAACCGATCGAGATCGAGGCAGAACAGGGCCAGATAGGTTTCATCGCCGCCCATTGAAGCGGCAATCAGCTGATCCAGACGAGCGTTGAAATTACGGCGGTTGGGCAGGCCGGTCAGCGCATCATGGTGCGCCAGATAGTTGATATGGGCTTCAGCCTCCTTGCGTGAACGCAAATCGCGAACTGCGACAGCCCTGTGCCATTTGCCATTGAAATCGATGGTATGCGCTATCAGTTCGACTGGAATGGTTCCGCCATTCTCCGTCATAAGATCAGCTTCGATCAATTCGTTCTGGTCGCTGAGAAGTTTTGAACGCAATCGGGCGTCGGGCAGAAACGCCGCGATGGAACTGCCCGCGAGCCTGGAATCATCAGTGTCAGTCAGGGCACAAAAGCTCTCATTGGCAGTCACAATGATCTCACCGTCGCAGATGACCAGTCCTTCAACCGCTGCATTGACCAGTTTGTGCATGCGCCGCAATTCAAGTCTGTATCGCCGATTGCGAACGTCGATGGTCAGGGCGATGGAACTGCCAACAAGAATCAGTGTGCTTACCAATGCCACCGTTACGGCCACAAAATTGGCGGGAATGGCATTCTCGGGAACGAAGATCGAAGAATCCGGCGTGATGGACACAGCACTCATGGCGATGAAATGGTGACCGCAGATTGCAAGGGTCAGCAACCCGGCAGCCGCATGGCGGGTCTTGTCTTCGGCTTGCGACAGCGCAAGCCGGATAGCAAAAGCACCAAGGACAATGCCAACGCCAAAAGCTGCAGCAACGAATATCGGGTCCCAAGCGATCCTGCCTTCCACTTCGAAGGCGGACATGCCGGTGAAATGCATGGCCGCAATGCCCGCGCCGATGATGGCTCCGCCGGCAAGGTCAGCATTTTTCCATTTGGCTGTTAGCGCAATGAACGAACCAAAGCCGGTCACAAGAATAGCGATGAACAATGACAGGACAGTCAACAAACCATCATAGCCGTTAGGCAGGCCCGGCGAAAAAGCCATCATGGCAATAAAATGCGTGGCCCAGATGCCGAAACCACAGGAGGCGGCAGAAACGCAAAGCCAGACTGTGCGTTGGGCTGAGTAACGCGCATGCCTGAGAAGGTCCACCGCCGTCAGGCAAGAAAAGATACAGATAGCTGCTGCAAGAAAAACAAGTCTGACATCATGCTCATTGACGATACAATTGTATACTGTCAGCATATTTTTGTTCCCTGTCCCGTATTCTTTTCTTCAACGACACTGTGTTTCTTTGTCTTAAACCAGACTTAAGAAGTATTTTATTCGTGAGTTTGAAGTGATTTGGAACGGTGATGATGAGAACGAAGTAAACAAAAATGAAACAATTCACAGAGGGCTTTAAGAAAACTGAATAGATAGGATTGTAGTGAAGTATAAAATTGTAATTATCTTTGAGTTGGCGCTGCCTCCAGGGCAATAAAAAGCCCCCGGTCCGCAGAGACCGAGGGCTTGAATTGAAGTGGTCAGGGTATCAATCGATGTCGAAGGAAACGCCCTGCGCCAAAGGCAGCGCCTTGGAATAATTCACCGTGTTGGTTGCACGGCGCATATAGGCTTTCCACGCATCCGAACCGGATTCACGCCCGCCGCCGGTTTCCTTCTCGCCGCCAAATGCGCCGCCGATTTCAGCGCCCGATGTGCCGATATTGACGTTGGCAATACCGCAGTCCGAGCCGTCGGCGCTGAGGAAACGTTCCGCTTCCTGCAGGTCGAGCGTGAAGATGGAGGACGACAGGCCTGCGCCAACAGCGTTGTGATCGGCAATCGCCTTGTCGAAATCGCTATATTTCATCACATAAAGGATGGGCGCAAAGGTCTCTTCCGTCACAGGACCGGCCTGCTCGGGCATTTCAACAAGAGCAGGGCGAACGTAATAGGCATTCGGGTGTGCCGTATCGATCCGCGCACCGCCGGTCAGCTTGCCGCCATGGGCAACAGCTTCCTGCACGGATTTCTGCATGTTGTCGAAGGCTGCCTTGTCGATCAATGGGCCGACCAGCGCCGATGTCTCGATCGGGCTACCGACGGAAACGCTTTCATAGGCCTTCTTCAGGCGTGGAACGAGCGTGTCGTAAACGCTTTCATGCACGAAGAGACGGCGCAGAGTGGTGCAACGCTGACCCGCGGTTCCCATGGCACCGAAAGCAATGGCGCGCAGGGCCATGTCGAGATCAGCAGACGGGCAGACAATACCGGCATTGTTGCCGCCAAGTTCAAGGATTGACCGGGCAAAACGTTTTGCAAGGCGCGGACCAACTTCACGGCCCATACGGGTCGAACCGGTTGCCGAAACGAGCGCGACTTTTGGATGATCCACCAGAGCTTCGCCAATTGTCCGGTCGCCCATCAGTGTCTTGGTCAGACCAGCAGGCACATCGCCAAAGCGGGCAACGGCGCGGTCAAAGATTGCCTGACAGGCAAGGGCCGTCAGTGGTGTCTTTTCCGATGGCTTCCAGACAACAGCATCGCCGCAAACAAGGGCGAGGGTCGTGTTCCAAGCCCAGACGGCGACGGGGAAGTTGAAGGCGGAAATGACGCCGACCACGCCGAGGGGATGCCAGGTTTCCATCATGCGGTGCCCGGGGCGCTCGGTTGCAATCGTCAGGCCGTAAAGCTGACGGGAAAGGCCGACTGCGAAATCGCAGATATCGATCATTTCCTGCACTTCGCCGAGGCCTTCGGACGGAATTTTACCGGCTTCAATCGAGACGAGGCGTCCAAGTTCCGTCTTCAGGGCGCGCAATTCTTCACCAAACAGGCGAACGAGTTCACCGCGCTTTGGCGCCGGAACAAGGCGCCATTCGCGGAATGCAGCGTCAGCCTGTTCAATCGCTTTTGCGGTGTCAGCAGCTGAATGAACAGCGATATCGGCGATCTTTTCGCCAGTAACCGGGCTGTAGGAAGCCATCTGGCCGCCAGTATAGGCAGCCTCTGCTACGCCAAGCTTTCCGAGGAGCGTTTTTACGTCTTGAGCAATCGTCATTTTGACTTCCCTTTACTTATCTTTTGTCTGACCGTGCGGCGAGAGCCGGACTTTTGCCGGAGAGGCCGCCATAAGGTCAAATGAGCGTTCAACTTGCAAGTGCTGCGGGGCGCAGTGCTTGCAGGCATTGTTCGATGGAGCTTTGTTCAAGCCCGGCATAATGGGCAAACTCGTCAAGAACGGCTGTGCCGAGATCATTTTCAAATTCGCGCTGGCTGGGGCTGGCGACAAATTTCTGACTGGCTTCATCACCAAGGTTCGATTGGAAAATACCTGCCGCGCTGACGGGGAGAAAATCCTCGTAGACGATGGGATCAAACCGCACGGCTCCAAGCGCGATCAACGCTTGGATATCCGATGCGCCGCGTGAGGTCACGCGACCGGTAAAACTCTCGACCACGGAATAGCGGAAATAGCCGAGACCCTCGCGGCGAATATCAGCCCAATTATCAGGGAATGCTTTGAACGTGTCGGACAGGGCGGCGATATAGGCTTTTGCATTGGACCCGTCGGCAGCCGGCCGAATGATCTTGCGGGTATCATTCAACAGCTTGTCATAGAGCGCCCGGCCTTTGGGCGTCAGCGCAATGCCGCGTTGCTCGATTTCGCCGAAGCGTGCGGTATGTGTGCCGGTTTCCCATGTGCCATCGGCATTCTGGAAAGACACATTTTCTTCCAGCGCCTTGAAGGATGTCTGGCGCAGAAGGATGGGGCAGGCGCGGGTGGGCGGGCCTTCAATAACGGCTTTGGGTGAAATGCCGTGTTCGGGCATCAGGTCCTGCACCGCATCAATATCGAGCGTGCGCGGGGTCAGGTGATTGATGTGTGGACCTTTGAAGGAAACCACATCGGCGATCAACCGGTGGGCATCATGCAGGCGCTGGTAAAGCGCACCACTGACGTTTGCCCGGTCATGCCAGCGGAATGTCTCAAGAATTTCACCCACGAAGGTTTCGGCATCCTCGGCATCAAGGCCGCCTTGTGCTTCGGCTTTTTCGACAAGAGCAATTGCCTTGTCAGTGAAAATCTGGCGAGCGGCAAGGACAGCGCGCGCCTTTTTGCGCAAACCCGCATCGCCAATCAGGTTGAGGCGCAGCAGGGATGTGAAAACCCGGAACGGATTGATCTTCAGCGCAGCATCGCCCACGGGACGAAAAGCGGTGGAATGAACAGGAACCCCAGCTTCGCTCAAATCATAATAGCCAACGGGATACATGCCCATAACGGCAAAGACCCGGCGCAGCATGGAGAGTTCTTCCGGAGTGCCGACGCGGATCGCGCCATGGCGTTCTTCCGAAATACGGTCGAGCGTATCGGTTTCCTGCAACTGATCTTTCAGGTCAGGTGATGCTGCGAGCGTTTTACTGTTCACCTCGGCAACCAGTGACATCAGCGTGCCATAGGCTGGAACCTCGGTCCGGTACATGGATGACATGGCGGCCGAAAAGGACGCCCTGATCACGTCAGTTGACGTAAACGTGCCTGATTTCATCGTGTCTCATTCCGCGTTGTTGCTGCGACGGCGAAAACTATCGCTGTCATGCTCAATCTGGATTATAGAGGGGTGATATCGCCAAAGATTGCGATGATTTGAACTGGGTTGATGCGAGATAAGAATGAAGTTGAGCCGCCGCCTGATCCCGGACATTGATATCCTGCAAACCTTCGAGTGCGCTGCCCGCCATGGCAGCTTCACGCAGGCCGCCAAGGAGCTGAACCTGACCCAGAGCGCGGTCAGCCGCCAGATGAGCGAGCTTGAAAGCCAGATCGGCGTACTGCTCTTTGAGCGCATCAGGCAAAGGGTGGTTCTCTCCGATGCCGGGCAAAAATTCTTGCCCGAGGTGCGCCGGCTCCTTGGGCTCACCGAAGAAACGATGCTGCGCGCAATGGCCGCGTCACAGTCAGCGTCGTCGTTGAGCATTGCGACCTTGCCGACGTTCGGCAGTCGCTGGCTCATGCCACGCCTGCCGGATTTCCTGCGGATCTATCCTGATATGGCGCTGAGCGTGGCTTCGCGTTCGCAGCCCTTTGATTTTGAAGAAGAACCGTTTGATCTGGCGATCCATTATGGCCAACCGGTTTGGGCCCATGCCACATGCACTTATCTTTGCAGTGAAATGATCGTCCCTGTCGGCAGCCCGGAGCTGTTGGCGGCCAATCCGGTGGCCACACCGGCACAGCTTGCGAACTCGGCGCCACTCCTGCATCTGTCGACACGGCCAAAAGCCTGGGCGGACTGGTTTGAATCGGTACAGGCGGACGTGGTCAGCCCCTATAAGGGGCATCGTTTCGAGCATTTCTCCATGGTGATTGAAGCTGTGCTGGCTGGATTAGGGTTTGCCCTCGTGCCGCGTTATCTGATTGAGCATGAGTTAGCATCCGGCCGTTTGCAGGTGTTGTTTGATCAGCCGTTGATGACGGAGAACAGCTATTATCTCGTGGTGCCGGACCACAAGAAAGAGAATCCCATGGCGCAAAGCTTCTTTGGCTGGATCGCCGATCAGGTCAGCGAACGGCAATAAACCAAGATCATTCATTTCTCGCATCACCTGTTCGAGGAATTTCACTTCCGTTGCCAAAAACGCGGCTTATAAGCAGAATTGACTTCGAGTCTTTGCAAGATTGCCGGTAATTCCGGACCGACCTGACGGTGACCCCATGCTGAATGATGAACGCTCCCACGGCCTTTGGGAAAAGACGGCGCCGCCAGCCCCTGCGACGCAGAAGCTAGGCGGTGATATTTCCGTTGATGTCGCTGTCATTGGTGCCGGTTTCACCGGTCTGTCTGCGGCGTTGCATCTGGCAGAAACCGGCACGAAAGTTGCCGTTCTTGATGCTGTCGAAATCGGCTTTGGCGGGTCGGGTCGCAATGTCGGTCTTGTCAATGCAGGCATGTGGGTGATGCCCAATGATTTACCTGAAGTGCTGGGGCAGGTACATGGCGAACGCCTGCTGGAATTGCTCGGCAATGCGCCGCAATCGGTGTTCAACCTTGTCGATAAACACAAGATCGCCTGTGAGCTTGAACGCAACGGTACATTGCACTGCGCGGTGGGCAAAAGCGGCGTGAAGCAGTTGGAACAGCGGGCGGAGCAATGGCAGACACGCGGCGCAGCTGTGCGCTTGCTCGGTGCTGAAGAAACGGCGCAAAAAGTTGGCTCGACAGCCTATGCCGCCTCATTGCTCGACAATCGCGCCGGTACGATTCAGCCGCTCGCCTATGTGCGCGGCCTTGCGACTGCGGCCATTGCTGCAGGCGTTACTATTTATACGGGAACACCTGTCACCTCAACCACACGTTCCGGCGACCGCTGGATCGTCAACACACCAACGGGCAAGGTTTCTGCTGAATGGGTTGTCGTGGCGACCAACGCCTATACGACATCACCCTGGCCGGAACTGCGAGCCGAAATCCTGCATCTGCCCTATTTCAATTTCGCCACGACACCGCTTCCCGAAGAGGTGCGCAACACGGTTCTCCCCGAAAGGCAGGGCGGCTGGGATACCAAGGATATATTGAGTTCCTTCCGTATGGATCAACGTGGCCGCCTTGTGTTCGGCAGCGTCGGTGCGCTGCGCGGCACGGGGATGGCCGTTCACAAGGCATGGGCCGCACGCTCCATCCGCAAGCTGTTTCCGCAAATCAAGGATGTCACCTTTGAAGCAGGCTGGTATGGCCAAATCGGCATGACCAATGACAACCTGCCGCGTTTCCACACGCTTGCGCCGAAGATCATCAGTTTCAGTGGTTATAATGGCCGGGGCATTGCTCCGGGAACAGTGTTTGGCCGGGTATTGGCCGAACATATTGTTGGAAAGCTATCCGACGCGGATTTGCCCTTGCCGGTCACCAAGCCACGGGAAGAAGGTCTGCGGGCCTTGCGCGAAGGCTATTACGAAGTGGGTGCGCAGCTGGCGCATTTTGTCGGAAACCGGGTTTGACCGGCGGAAGCTGTCAGGGACTATTATGCCCTAGCAAACTTTTGCGTCCCTAGCGAACTTTTGTGACGGCAGAGGAATTGTCAGGCCATGATCGCTCGCAGCCTCAAGCCATGCCGCGATGGCATCGTGGGCATTATGAACTGCTTCCTCCGGCGTGTTTCCATCGCTCATGCAACCGGGAAGATCGGGAACATACGCAACGAATCCGCCTCCATCGTCTGGTGACAGCGGAGAAACAACGACTGGGTAGTCATAATAGGTCATGTTGCATCTCTGACGGCTTCAATGAACTCAATGAGCTTTCGTATATATACAGGCTTGATGGGTCTATTAAAAGGCACAGTCAAAATCGTACGTTGCGACGAGTGAGAGATTTTATAATGGGAACTCCCGGATCGCGGTTTTTCGCATTGCAGTTCGAATTCCTTGCAGATCGCTGCAATGTCCTCGATGCGCCAATCAGCTTTCGGGTTTTGGCGCATTCGTTCAAGACGTTTGTTCATACTCTCATGTCAGTCACTATGACCAGAGACTATGTATCAACATTCGATTTCTAAAGAAATTAGCAATTAGTAGCAGAGATGAAGCCTGTCCTGATGATGGGGTCGCTGCATTTGCTTGCCATTCCATCATTCCCGACATATCTCTTATGGATGGACAGCAAGAAGCCAATGCGGCACACAAGACCCAGTGTCTCAGCCAGCATCCTCGCAGCGGTGAAGAACCGCAACAAACGCCCGACAGGCGTGACCAAGGTCGTGCGAAATGACACCGTCATCGCGTCCTACAATGTCCATAAATGCGTTGGCATCGACAAGAAATTTGATCCGGATCGCATCGCGCATGTCATCGGCGAGCTTGGTGCGGATGTAGTCGCTGTTCAGGAAGCAGACAAACGCTTTGGTGAACGCTCTGGCCTTCTCGATCTCGACAGGCTTGAACGCGAGAACAATCTCGTGCCGGTTCGCGTTGCCTCGCTTTACCCCAAGGGGCATGGCTGGCACGGCAATCTGCTGCTCTTCCGAGAAGGTGTTGTGCGGCGCGTACAGCAGTTGAAGCTTCCGGGACTTGAGCCACGCGGTGCGCTTGTCGTTGATCTTGATCTTGAAGCCGGACCATTGCGCATCATCGCTGCGCATCTCGGGCTTTTACGCCATTCGCGCATGCAGCAATCGGAAGCTATTCTGAACGCCGTCCATGCCGATCCGTCACGCCCAACGCTGTTGCTTGGTGATTTGAATGAATGGCGCGTTGGCAAGGGCTCGTCGCTGCATTTCCTGCATCCGGTGTTTGATCCGATGAAAAATGCGGTGCCGAGTTTCCCCTCACGCTTCCCGGTTCTGGCGCTGGACCGGGTGCTTGGCCATCCGCACAGTCTGGTCACTGGTATTGAAGTGCATGACACGCCGCTCGCCCGCGTTGCATCCGACCATCTGCCCATAAAAGCCTATATCGATCTGAAAGGTGCCTTGGCAGAAACCGTCGAGATCAGAGATATGGCGAGCCTAGCCAGATAATCCGGTCGAGCAACCGCACCCAGAATGAACGGGCTTTCAGGCTTTGCAGCAGCACGGGTTTTGCCGATTCCATGGCGGCATGGACAAGTGCCTCCACTTTGGCGGCAAATTCTGCATTCATGATTTCAAGATCAACCTCGAAATTCAGACGCAGCGAACGCGGGTCGAGGTTCGATGAGCCCACATAGGCCCATTGCCCATCAATAGACAATAATTTGGAATGGTTGAAATTGCCGCTGGCGCGCCAGATGCGGCAATGACTGTTTAGAATCTGGTCGAACTGCGCAGTCATGGCACGGTCGACAAGCTTGAGGTTGTTGACGGCCGGAATAACGATGTCGACCTCGACGCCGCGCCGGGCCGCAGTCACCAATGCGCTGATCAGCTCGCGGTCGGGCAGGAAATAGGGCGACATGATGCGGATACGGTTTTGCGCTACCGAAAACGCGCCCATCAGCATCCGATGATTGGCTTCCACGCTTCTGTCGGGTCCCGATGGAACCGCCCGGATGAACACAGGATCGCCCGCATGCGTATCCGGCGAGGTGATCAGCCACGGCTCTCCAGCCAATTGTTCACCTGTAGTGAAACGCCAATCTTCCGAAGCGATATGAAACAGGTCCGTGACAATGGGGCCAGTCAGGCTGAAATGCGTATCGCGCGCATTGTCTTCCCCGACGATTTCTGCGGAAAACCCGGCGCGAATGTTCATGCCGCCGGTAAAGGCCGTTGTGCCGTCGACAATGAGGATCTTGCGGTGGGTTCGAAGGTTCGCATAGGGCAGGCGCAAGCCGATGATGATGTTGCCGTTGAACACATCGGTGCGTACACCGTTTTTTTGCAGATAGCCGACAATGCTCGGGATTGAATAGCGGGCGCCGACCGCATCGATGAGAACCCGGACTTCAACACCGCGTTTAACGGCGGCAATCAGGGCATCGGCCAATCGCAGGCCGATCTTGTCCCGGTCAAAGATGTAGGTTTCAACGAGGATGCTGCGTTTGGCATTGTTGATATGTTCCAGCATCGAACGGTAGGCGTCATCACCACTTTGCAGCATGGTGATGTTGTTGCCGGTTGTCAGGCGGCAGCGGCTCACGCGGTCTCCCAGCGTTTTCATCGCTGCAAAGCGCTTTTCGAAATGATCAAGCACGTTCTTCTCATTTGCATCAAAGCGCATGAGATGGTCCTGGCCGATTTCATGCAGGAAGGCGCGCTGCGAACTGATGGAGGAGCGCCTGATCCGGTTGATACCGGCAACTGCATAAATAACTGCGCCGATAACCGGCGAGAGAATGATAACGCCAACCCAACCAATGGCCGCGCGCACTTCTTCCTTCGTCATGGTCGCATGAACCGCGGCAGGAACGCCAAGGACGATAGAAAGAACAAAGAATATCTGGGGCCAATAGGCAGGAAGATAATCACTCATTTGTGAGTGTCATATCACGATATTGAATCCCGGCGCGAGCGCCATTCGGCAAGAGAAACCGGCTGATCCGGAATACGGATTTCAAAACCGGTTCCGGCGCCTTCACCGCCGCGCAGTTCAATTGTGCCGCCATGGGCGCGCACCAGCTCGTGGACGATGGCAAGGCCGAGGCCGGTGCCGCCCGAGCGGGCCGAACCCTTGAACGCTGTGAACAGATTCTCGCGAGCCTTGGGCGGGAGCCCCGGACCGGTGTCCTCAATGCTGATGATGGAGGTGGTGCCAATTTGCCCCGCGGTAATTGTCAGCCGTTTGATAATTGACGTGTCGCTACCCGTATCGCCGCTCATTGCCTGAACCGAATTGCGGCAGAGATTGGAAATGACGCGGAAGAATTGATCCGGATCGGCGTCGATTTCGAAATTTTCAGGAACGAGGTTTTTGAATTCAATTCCCGACTTTGCATCAAGATTGAGCATCTCTTCCACATCACCGACGATAGTGTGAAGTTTAACGCGCCGCCGCTGCGGCGGTGGTTCCTGTGTTCCGCCATAGGCAAGCACGGTCTGCGAATAATTGATGGCGCGATCAATCGTCCGAACAAGCTTCGGCACCATGCGCTGAATGGCCGGATCGCTGGCATTGGCAAGGTGATCGGACATCAGCTGGGCGGATGCCAGAATATTGCGCATGTCGTGGTTGATCTTGGAAACGGCAAGACCAAGGTCGGCAAGGTGCTTTTGCTCGGAAAGCGTGCGTTGCAACCGTAGCTGCATGTCGGCCAGTTCGCGCTGCGCAATACCAAGTTCGTCTTCACGATTATCGGGCTGGATGACCCTCTGCGGATCATCAGGCTGCTGGGCGAAAGCCAGCATGTTGGCGCTCATGCGCTGTATCGGCCGGATAAGCAGATGGCTGATGGCAAGAAAGACGAGACCGGCGGTAATAGCCGAAATGAACATCGAGATAAGCGCGACATTGCGGGCGTAACGCAGCATCGCATTGCGCAAGGGCGCGTCCGACGTGATCAGCTCGATGACTTTGCCCGTGTCTCCAACAGGGCCGTAGACAAGGATGATGCGGTTACCACCATTGATAATAGTGTCGAATGCGTCGCGCAGCGTCGTCCATGGGTCAGTCACGGTCATGTCGATATGCCGGTCGACCTTGGATGGCATTTCCGAAACCGCAAGCAAGCGCGAAGCCCCCATTTCACGCAGGGCAATCGCTTTGGTGCCCGTGGCGAGAAGCACATCGTTCTGCACGCTCTGGGGGATGTCCTTGCCATCGCTTGCAGCGAGCACGACGCTGGCGGCAGCGACCGTATTCAGGCGGTCCGAAAGCCAGCGCATCCGCATATCGGCCATGATGGGAACGAAAATCATGACTCCGGCCAGAAAGCCGAACAGCAGCGTCAGGCGCAACAGCTTACCCGAAAGCCGTTTGAGAACAGGCAAACGCCGCCCCGCCTGCATTTGCACGCGCGACCGTTGCTCTTCCTGTTGCGTTACCGCCATATTTGCTCCATCAACGCCCGATGTAGGTCAAACGTTGCGACGGTACAATAAATCACTTCCTGATTTTTGCCTATTTGTGAATCTTCTTGTATGAATTGACTTATCACCATCATGCCTCTATAAGCCGCGCACGTCCGGGTTGACCGCCCCGGCGGCGTATTTTTATGCGCTAATGGCGGTCCTGATATGCTCCTGTCAAAGAACAGACCACAAGAAGGGCCGCACACCGCGGTATTAAACAAATGAAGCGTACTTATCAGCCATCCAAACTTGTCCGCGCACGTCGTCACGGGTTTCGCGCCCGTATGGCTACTGCAGGCGGCCGCAAGGTTATCGCAGCACGTCGTGCTCGCGGTCGCAAGCGGTTGTCGGCATAAGGCATTCCGCGCAGGTTTGCGCGGTTGGCCAACGTTGGCATTGCAGGAATGAATGATCAAAAACCACTCCGCCTTCGCAAGAGAGCGGAGTTTTTGGCTGTTCGGGCCGGAGAAAAACGCCGTGGCGGCTTTTTCCTGCTCGAAGTCAAGCAGCGTGAAGACCGGGAAGGTCCGCCGCGTGTTGGTTTTACAGTCACAAAAAAGAACGGAAATGCCGTTGTCCGCAATCGCATCAAGCGTCGCCTGAGAGAGGCTGTACGCGTCAAAGTTGCAGGTGACATGGCCCCCGGAACCGACTATGTGATCGTTGCTCGCCGCGACGCGCTTGATGCGCCGTTTGCGGACTTATCCCGGGAACTCTCGAAACGGGTTTCCAAAAAATACCAAACCGGCGTTTCTCCAAGACATGACCGGCCCAACAGGACCCGATAATGGAAACCAATCGTAATTTCTTTATCACCATTGCTTTGTCCGTCGTTATTCTGGGACTTTGGCAGGTGTTCTATATGGGCCCCAAGATCGAGGCCGAGCGCCAGCAGGCACAGGTTGAAGCCTCGCGGCAGGCTCAGGCAGCTAAAACAGCGGCACAGCCAACGCCAGCGGCCGGAACAACCGCCAACAATCTGCCGGGTACGACACCAGCAGCGCCGGGTGCGAATATTCCGGGGCAGACGCCGGATGCCACACAGCCGGGTTCCCTGAGCCGCGCTGCGGTTCTCGGACAGACTTCGCGCGTTGTCATCGACACACCGAGCCTCAGCGGTTCCATCAGCCTGACCGGCGCGCGTCTCGATGACCTGCAGCTCAAGCAGTATCACGAGACTGTCGACAACAATTCGCCGACCATTCAGCTGTTGAGCCCTTCGCAGATGGCGGACGGGCAATTTGTTGAGATCGGGTTCACCGGTAACGACACCACAGGAACTGTGCCCGGTCCGACAACCGTCTGGACTGTTGACGGCAACAACAAGTTGACCCCATCCACCCCGGTTACCCTGGCCTTTACCAATGAAAAGGGCCTGACTTTCAAGCGCACGTTCAGCGTTGACGACAACTATATGTTTACCGTCAAGGACGCTGTGACGAATGGCACGTCAGCTCCGGTGTCGTTGGCCTCCTATGGCCGTGTCACACGCTTCTACAAGCCTTTGCATGCCAGCACCTACGTGTTGCACGAAGGCCCAATCGGCGTGATCGCCGGAAAGCTGGTCGAGTACAAATTCGCGGCGATCGAGAAAGAAAAAGAAGTCGCTCCGGAGAAGACGGACACTGGCGGCTGGATCGGCATTACGGACAAATATTGGGCCGCAGCTCTCGTTCCAGCACAGTCAAAGCCGTTCAAGGCCCGCATGTCCTACTTCGACAATGGCCGCCCGCAGTATCAGAGCGACTATCTGTCTGACCCGACAACAATTGAACCCGGTCAGTCCACAACGATCGAGAACCTCGTCTTTGCCGGTGCCAAGGAAGTTGGCAAGATCAATGGCTACATGAACAATCTGCATATTCCATTGTTCAAGAACCTGATCGACTGGGGCTGGTTCTATTTCATCACCGAGCCGATGTTCTATCTCATCGACTGGCTCTACAAGGCTATCGGCAACTTCGGTGTCGCCATCCTTGTTGTTACCGTTCTGCTCAAGGCGCTGTTCTTCCCGCTTGCCAACAAATCCTATGCTTCGATGGCACGCATGAAGATGGTTCAGCCGAAGATGACTGAAATCCGTGAGAAATATGCGGATGACAAGGTCAAGCAGCAGCAGGCCATGATGGAGCTTTACAAGACCGAGAAGATCAACCCGATCGCCGGTTGTTGGCCAATCGTCATCCAGATTCCGGTTTTCTTCGCGCTGTATAAGGTTCTGTACGTGACCATTGAAATGCGCCATGCGCCGTTCTTTGGCTGGATTCAGGATTTGGCTGCGCCCGATCCAACATCCGTGTTCAACCTGTTTGGCCTCATTCCATGGACGGTTCCGGCATTCCTGATGATCGGCGTCTGGCCATTGATCATGGGCGTCACGATGTTCCTGCAGATGCGCATGAACCCGACACCGCCAGATCCAACGCAGGCAATGATTTTCAACTGGATGCCGCTGATCTTCACGTTCATGCTGTCCAGTTTCCCGGCGGGTCTGGTGATCTACTGGGCATGGAACAACTTCCTGTCGATCACCCAGCAGGGTATCATCATGAAGCGGCAGGGTGCGAAGATCGAACTGTGGGGCAATCTCGCAGGGCTCTTCAAGAAGAAACCGAAGCCCGCCGAATAGGCGGGTTAACCCGGAATTCCAAAAGCCCCCGCTCATACCGGGGGCTTTTCATTTGTCGTTGAACAATCTCGTTCAGTTGACAAGGCGGCGATAACATTGAATGCAGGTGGCATATGGCTGCCCAGTGAACGGACGGAAAAGAACGTGAGTGAAACCAACGACAATACGAACAGGCTGATCGAAAAGGGCCGGATGCTCTTTGCGCAGGGCTGGGTTTTCATTCGCGGTGTTCCTGCAATGAAGTTCCTGCCGCCGGAAGGGCCCATCGAAATCGCTTTTGCCGGTCGCTCCAATGTCGGCAAGTCATCGCTGATCAATGCGATCATTGGCCAGAAGGGCCTCGCACGCACGTCCAACACGCCGGGGCGCACGCAGGAGCTGAACTATTTTGTACCGGATGGCCATTCGGGGGAAAATGGTGACCTGCCGCCACTCGCGGTAGTCGATATGCCGGGATATGGTTTTGCCGAAGCGCCGAAAGAACAGGTCGACGCATGGACGCGCCTTGTTTTCGATTATCTGCGCGGTCGTACCACGTTGAAGCGTGTGTACCTGCTCATCGATGCACGCCATGGTGTAAAGAAAAATGACGCCGAAGTGCTCGACCTTCTGGATCGCGCGGCAGTGTCCTATCAGATCGTCCTGACCAAGATCGACAAGATCAAGCCTGCCGGTGTTCCGCGTCTCATGGAAGAAACCGCACAGGCCATCAAAAAGCGCGCAGCCGCCTACCCGACCATTTTGGCCACATCATCGGAAAAGGGCGCAGGTCTGGATGAACTGCGCGCCGCAATAGCGCTTCTTCTCGAAGAATAAACCGCTCGGTTTTCTAAATGCTGCTCACCGAGCCTGCGGCCACAACTGCACCGGTGGGCGCCCCGCTCGGCGAGCCGCCGACTGGTTCAACGGAGATGGCCAGCGTTGTGCCATCACGCAGTTTTGCCGCGACCGGGGTCGATACCGCAAACTCGGTTATCTTGGGCGACTTCAGTACACCAAGCGAGACCGGAGCGTCTTTTCCGGCGATCAGCCAGAGTTCGAGTGATTTGCCCTGCGGGATTTCTCCGGCAACAAGGGTCACTTTCAGCTTTCTCGACTTGTCGTCAAAGATTGCCACGCTTCGCAGCGGACCGGTGTCGCTTGCCATGGAAGCAATCAGTTGCGAGGGCGCAGAGCCCGCCTGACGTTGGACGTACTCGCGACTGACGTTGAATATAACAAGGGCAAGTGCCGCAACGGCGACCGTCCGCCAGAAGGCCAGGCTATTCCAGAATGAAGCGCCCGCTGCGACCCGCCCGGAATCGATGCCGAACAGACGCTGGTCGACCTGACCTTTCAGGTAATTGGGCGCTGTGACCGGCTGGAACTGCTCGTTCAGCGGATCGAAGTGGCGCTGCCAATTGGCAACAAGGCGGGCAAATTCAGGGTCGTTTTCAATACGGCGGACAGCGTCGCGCCGCTCCTGTTCCGGGAGCACGCCCAGCACATACTCGGCAGCGACGAAATCGTCGCCTTCGGGCATTGTGTCATCGGGTGGTATCGTGCTCATCGTTCCAGACATTCCTTCAGTTTCATCAGGCTGCGGCGTAGCCATGTCCGCATTGTATTCAGTGGTACTCTATGGCGTATCGCCAGAAGGTCGTAACTTTCGCCGTTCAGATAGGCACCCCGCACCGCCGAGGCCCGGTCAGTGTCCAACTGGTCGAGACATTCATTGATGCGCTTTGTCTCACCCGATGCAATTGCAGACTGTTCGGGATTGGGCGATGGTTCAGCAACACCCACGGCTTTTTCCAGTTCGGCTGCAGCGGGTTTGCGCGCGCGCAGCACATCAATCGAGTGATTGCGGGCAATGGCCACCAACCATGAAATAGGGCTGGTATCAGAGACTGCAAACCGGTCTGCCTTGTTCCAGATCTTGACGTAGATATCCTGTAATGCGTCCTCTGCTTCCGAGCGATTGCCCAAGATACGCAGGCATACGCCGAATAGTTTCGCACTTGTTGAGCTGTAAAGCACATCGAACGCCGCACGGTCGCGCAGAGCGACTCGCGAAATCAGTTCCGATATGCCCTCGGGTGTCATGCGGTAGACGTTTCCAACTCTTTGATTAACGAAGTTAAATCGGTGCAGAGGTTCATCTGTCAATGGGCCGCATGCAAAAACGTTCCCGCCAACCCTAAATCATGTTTGCCCATGATCGTCTTTAGGGTTATGAACCCCCGTCCTTTTCAAGCTGGAGCTTGCTTCCCACATGTCCGAGACTGAGCACACCGCAGAAATTCAGGCAAGCCTTCTATCCGCCGCTCTTCCCTATATGCAGCGGTATGAAAACAAGACCGTCGTTGTGAAATATGGCGGTCATGCCATGGGCGATGCCACGCTGGGTAAGGCCTTTGCCCGCGATATCGCTCTTTTAAAGCAGTCCGGTATCAATCCGATTGTCGTACATGGCGGCGGCCCACAGATTGCATCGATGCTGGCGCGCATGGGTATCGAGTCCAAATTCGAAGGTGGCCTGCGTGTCACCGACGCAAAGACGCTTGAGATTGTCGAGATGGTCCTGGCCGGTTCGATCAATAAGGAAATTGTTGCCCTGATCAATGCCGAGGGCGAATGGGCCATTGGCCTGTGCGGCAAGGACGGCAATATGGTCTTTGCCGAAAAGGCAAAAAAGACAATTATCGATCCGGATTCCAATATCGAAAAAATCGTCGATCTTGGCTTTGTCGGTGAGCCGGTTGAAGTGGATCGTACATTGCTCGATTTACTGGCCCGCTCCGAGATGATCCCGGTCATTGCTCCGGTTGCACCGGGCCGCGATGGACATACCTATAATATCAATGCCGATACCTTTGCGGGCGCCATTGCCGGCGCTCTGGCGGCCTCGCGCCTGTTGTTCCTGACCGATGTTCCCGGTGTGCTCGACAAGGACAAGAAGCTGATCAAGGAACTCTCCGTTGGTCAGGCGCGCGCGCTGATCAAGGACGGAACGATTTCGGGCGGTATGATCCCCAAAGTCGAAACCTGCATTGATGCGATCAATCGCGGTGTCGAAGGCGTGGTTATCCTTAATGGCAAAACACCCCATTCGGTTCTGCTGGAGCTTTTCACCGAGCGTGGTGCCGGAACGCTGATCGTTCCCTGATCAGCGTTTCAGGTGGTCGAGCGGTATCTTGCCCGGCCCCTTGATATTTTGCAGAACGAGTTGGGTGTGTA
Source organism: Phyllobacterium sp. TAF24 (assembly GCF_052113785.1). Taxonomy (NCBI): domain Bacteria; kingdom Pseudomonadati; phylum Pseudomonadota; class Alphaproteobacteria; order Hyphomicrobiales; family Phyllobacteriaceae; genus Phyllobacterium; species Phyllobacterium sp. TAF24. Next base: position 104,611 of record NZ_JBFRDN010000005.1, read on the forward strand.
CATCGCGCACACCCTTGAGGCGCATCAGTCTGTGCATGACGAAATCGTTGAGATCATCGACGGTTGGCACCATGACATGCAACAGAAAGTCGTGCTCGCCGGTCATTGTCCAGCAGGATGACACCTCATCCATACGCTGGATTTCAGTGATGAATCGCTCCGGCGAATCGTCGCTATGGGAGGTAAGCCGCACCTGAACGAACACCTCGACCATTAACCCGATAGATCGCCGGTCGATAACAGCGGCGAAGCCTTTGATAACACCGGTTTCCTGCAATGCGTCGAAACGCCGTCCACAGGGCGTGGCGGAGAGTCCGATGGTCTGGGCAAGATCGGTAATCGGCACCCGGCCATTATCGCGCAGAACTTGCAGCATCTTCACTTCAAATTCGTCAAATCGAGGAGATGTCACTCATTTTCCTCCGTAAGATTATATATTTCTCTCAACAGGATGCTACATTGAGACAATAAGGTCAAATTCACTCGTTTTCCCGACATATTCTTGGTTTGAGAATGGGAATCGAGGAGGAATTCATGACCATCAGTGTTGAGGCCTATGCCCGCGAATGCGCCGCTCAGGGATTGCGCGGCGACTATCATGCCTGCCAGCCGGATTTTACCGTTGAGCAGCAATATGATTATTCGGTGGAAGATCAGGACGTGTGGCGCACCCTTTGCGACCGCCAGACCAAGCTGACCTCACGGCTTGCTCATCACAGCTATCTCGATGGCGTTGATGCTCTGGGTCTTCTCGATCGTATCCCTGATTTTCATGATGTGAGCGAAAGGCTGCGCAAGCTGACCGGTTGGGAAATCGTGGCTGTCCCCGGCCTCATCCCGAATGAACCGTTTTTTGATCACCTTGCCAATCGCCGTTTTCCGGTGACCAATTGGCTGCGCAGCAAGAAAGAACTGGATTACATTGTCGAACCCGACATGTTCCATGATTTCTTCGGCCATGTTCCAATTCTCAGCCAACCAGTGTTTGCTGATTTTATGCAGCTTTACGGTGAAAAGGGTGGCGCTGCGGTCCGCCTTGGCGGTGAACAGATGGTGGCCCGGCTCTACTGGTACACTGCCGAATTCGGCCTGATGCAGGAAGAGGGCGCAGAGCTGAAGGCGTTTGGTGCTGGTCTTATGTCATCCTTCAGCGAGCTGCAATATTCGGTCGAAAGCCCCGATGCCCACCATGTTCCTTTCAATCTCGAAACGGTCATGCGGACCAGCTATGAAATCGACAAATTCCAGCGTGCGTATTTCGTTCTCCCAAGCTTTGCCGCGCTGCGTGATGCCTTTGAAAAAGCCGATATGGCCAGTCTTGTTGCACGATGGAAAGACAGTACGGCGCTGGACCCCTCGGCTATTTAAGCTGCTGACTTCATCACCGGTTTGATGATGACGCAATTGCGGCCATTGCGCTTGGCCTCATAAAGTCTGCGATCGGCGGTCTGAAAATGATCGGCGATCGTTTCGTCTGACAGGTCGATTACTCCGCCAATACTGACACTGAGGGGCACCCGTTCATTCTCGGGCGTCCTGAAATCGAGACGGGCGACTTCCGCACGGATCGCCTCGGCGACCGCCCGCACCTCATTCTCGCGATCCGATGCGAGAAACACCGCAAATTCCTCGCCGCCGATACGGCCAATGCTGTCGTTTTCGCTGACAGTGCGTGAAATGCAATGGGCAATGGCCGTCAGCGCACCGTCGCCATTATAATGGCCGTGCTGATCATTGATCTTCTTGAAATGATCGGCGTCAATAATCAGCAATGATCCCGGCACCTGCATGCGCATCGTATCGACATGTGTGAAGAATGCTTCGCGGTTAAGGAGCCCCGTCATGCTGTCGCGCGAGGCTTTCTCCAGCAATCGTGCGTTGGTCTCTTCCAGCCGCTGCATGACCTCGCCCAGATGGATGAGGGTGATGCGCAATCGCTCCGATTGCTGGAAAACCTTAAACGAGATTGGCGGCGCGATAACAAGCGGGCAAATCGCGGCGATTACAAATCCCATTTTGTTGTGCATGCCGAAAGCAGACATGATGCTTCCGGTGATCAGCAAAGAACAGACAATCGCAATAATTGTGACCAATGCGCATTTGTAGAAAATTCTGAACATTTCGACCCTAACACCGCTTCGTCAGTACTATGCTGGATTGATGACGCTGCTGTTAGTAGAAAATTTAAAAATGGTCGTAGTTCAGTCTTTTTTCGTCTATTGAGTCGATATGGCAACAGAATGCCTGTCTTCTGCTTTATGGTTTCCGAAACGACGAGTTGTGAATGACAAAACATCCTGATCCACTGAATTTTGCCCATATAACGGACTGGATCTTTGATCTGGATAATACGCTCTATCCGCATCACTCCAATCTGTTCTCGCAGATTGATGTGAAGATGACTGGCTATATCGCCAATCTTCTGCAACTCTCCCATACGGATGCGCGCCAGATTCAGAAGCAATTCTACAAGGATTACGGGACCACGTTGAAGGGCTTGATGGATCGCTACGACATCGACCCGGATGATTTTCTGCAGAAGGTCCACGATATCGACTATTCATGGCTGGTTCCTGATCCGGCTTTGGCCATGGCGATCAAGCATCTGCCGGGACGTAAATTCATTTTCACCAATGGCGATCGCGGCCACGCGGAACGGACAGCACGCCAGCTTGGTATTCTTGATCAGTTTGACGATATTTTTGATATCGTCGCTGCGGAACTCATGCCCAAGCCGGCGCGTCAGGCCTATGATCGATTTCTCGATCTGCATGAGATCGACGCCAACAGCAGCGCCATGTTTGAAGATCTTGCGCGCAATCTGGTCGAACCCAAGGCGCTGGGCATGAAAACCGTGCTGATCGTCCCGCATAATTTCGAGCCGACATTCTCCGAGATATGGGAGAGCGACCCTGATTATACCGATCATGTTGATTACGTGACTGATGATCTGGCATCGTTCCTGAACGCCATCCAACCGGGGCAGGTTCGCACGGAAATTCCTGCTTGAAGCGGTTTACATCGGCCGAGGCGGCTATCGATGCGGCGGCGCACCGGGTCCTTGCCCGTTTGCCGCAATCGGGTATCTGTGGCGGCCTTGTCGAGTTTCTGGTTTTTGGTATCAAACAGGCTTGGGCGTGCCTGTTTGGCGGCGTGATGCTCGCCATCATCATGCTCACGCGATTCCATTGGCCTGAACACAGCCCGATAACGCGTTATGATTTTCTGTTTCTTTCGGCTTTGATCATCCAGCTTTCCATGCTGGTGTTCAAACTGGAAACATGGAGCGAAGCCAAGGTTATCCTGATTTTTCACATCGTCGGAACAATCATGGAAATCTTCAAGACCCACGCTGGTTCGTGGATTTACCCGGAAGCCAATTTCTTCCGGATTGGCGGCGTCCCGTTATTCTCCGGCTTCATGTATGCTGCCGTTGGGTCCTATATGGCGCGTATCAACCGCATTTTTGACATCCGCCTCGAACGTTATCCGTCATCCGCCCTGACGCTGGTACTGGCAATCGCTATCTACGCGAATTTTTTCGCGCATCACTTTTTGCCGGATATCCGGATCGTGTTGTTTGCTGCAACCGCTGTCCTGTTCTGGCGTACGACGATGTATTACCGTGTTTTCCGGTTCCGCCACAAAATGCCGCTGCTCGTGGCATTCTTTCTGGTCGCATTGTTCATCTGGGCCGCTGAAAACATCGGAACATGGTCAAGAGCCTGGATTTACCCCTCGCAAGCCGACGGCTGGGCGCTGGTTTCGTTTGCCAAGCTCGGTTCCTGGTATCTGCTGATGATCATATCAGTTGTGCTGGTGACGTGGGTTCATCCACCGCGTGGCAAGGATGAACCCGACGATCAGGCCAATTCGTAGAACGTCTTGATAACGCCCCATGCTTCGTCGGCATCATCGACAAAGGTGATCAGCTCGCGATCCGATGGTGAAATAACGCCCTGCTCAGCCAGAAACTCGAAATTGATAGCCTTTTCCCAGAACGACTTACCGAACAACAGAACAGGAATCCGTTCCATACGGCCGGTCTGAATCAGTGTCAGTGTTTCGAACGTCTCGTCCATGGTGCCGAAGCCGCCGGGGAAAATCGCCAGCGCCTTGGCACGCATCAGGAAATGCATCTTCCGGATCGCGAAATAGTGAAAATTGAAGCAGAGTTCAGGCGTCACATATTCATTCGGCGCCTGCTCGTGTGGCAGGACAATGTTGAGGCCAATGGTCGGGGCGCCGACATCCGCCGCACCCCGATTGCCAGCTTCCATCACGCCGGGGCCGCCGCCAGTGACGACAACAAACTCGCGATTATATGTGGTTGAAGAATAGACCGAGCAGAGCTGCGCAAATTTGCGTGCTTCCGCATAATAGCGCGAATTGGCTTCAAGATTCTTCTTTTGCACCTCGTTCTTTGCGGCCCAGGCTTCACCGCCCGGTTCCGGAATGCGTGCGCCGCCGAAAAGCACGACGGTCGAACGGATACCCCGTTCGGTCAGCGCCATTTCCGGCTTCAGCAGTTCAAGCTGCAGCCGCACGGCGCGCAAATCGCGGCGTGTCATGAACTCAGGATCGGCAAAGGCAAGACGATAGGTGTCTGACTGTGTTTGCGGGGTCTCGGGAGCGGTTTCTACCCGTCTTACGGCTTCTGTGGAGTGGGAAAATGGCGTCCAGCCGTTTTTTTCATCAGTATTCAATTGTTATTCTCCTTCTGCGGACGCAAGTGACGCTTACAGACATTAAATCCTATTCGTCGTCCAACATTGTGACGCTGCGATTGACCCTCTCACAGAGTTATCTTACTAGGCCTTACATCAGCCTTAACCGCCCGTGCAATGGAGTGACCCGAAAATGTCCAAGCCCGATCTGGCCAGCCTTGAGAAGACCATCAACAAGGCCTTCGATGACCGCGATGCCGTAAACACTGAAACACGCGGCGAAATACGCGATGCTGTTGAAACCTCTTTGCTGCTTCTCGATAGCGGCGAGGTCCGTGTTGCTGAACGGCAGGCTGATGGTGCATGGACGGTCAATCAGTGGCTGAAAAAGGCAGTGCTTCTCTCCTTCCGTCTCAATCATATGGGGATTGTTGAAGGTGGTCCGGGTGGCGCGCCGTGGTGGGACAAGGTTCCCTCAAAGTTTGAAGGCTGGGGCGCGACCGAGTTCAGCAAGGCTGGCTTCCGCACCGTGCCAAACGCCATTGTTCGCCGTTCGGCTTATATCGCGCCGGGCGCGATCCTGATGCCTTCCTTCGTCAATCTTGGCGCTTACGTCGGTGAGGGCACCATGGTCGATACATGGGCAACGGTTGGCTCCTGCGCGCAGATCGGCAAGCATGTGCACCTTTCCGGCGGTGTCGGCATTGGCGGCGTTCTGGAGCCGATGCAGGCTGGCCCGACGATCATCGAAGACAATTGCTTCATCGGTGCACGCTCGGAAGTTGTGGAAGGCTGCATCGTGCGCGAAGGCGCGGTTCTCGGCATGGGTGTGTTCATCGGCAAGTCGACAAAGATCGTTGATCGCGCCACCGGCGAGATTTTCTACGGCGAAGTTCCACCCTATTCCGTTGTTGTTGCAGGGACTTTGCCAGGCAAGCCTTTCCCGAACAATGAACCCGGCCCGAGTCTTTATTGTGCCGTCATCGTCAAGCGTGTCGATGAGAAGACACGCTCCAAAACGTCGATCAACGAATTGCTGCGTGACTGATTAGGCGATTTACAACTGGACAGACGGAGATTCTCGACAGAAGCTGGTGCCAAAGCCGATTCCCATTTCAGCTGAGGTATCCGTATGACCGTACAGGCTTCCGTCTCCACCCGTGATTTTGAGGCCAAGCGACGACACGCCATTGCCGCTGCTACGATCGGCAATGGTCTCGAATGGTTCGACTTTACGGTCTACGGTTTCTTCACGCCGATCATTGCGCGGCTGTTCTTTCCGGCCATCGACGATTTGACCTCTATCCTTTTGACAGTCGGCACCTATGGTGTCGGCTTTTTCATGCGGCCTGTCGGGGCTGTCGTTCTCGGTGTCTACGCCGACAAGAAGGGGCGTAAGGCCGCGCTGACCCTGACAATCCTGATGATGGCGCTGGGTACTGCGCTTCTCGGATTTGCGCCGACCTATGCGCAGGCCGGTATTTTCGGGCCGCTGGTCATTGTTCTTGCCCGGCTTATTCAGGGCTTTTCCGCTGGCGGTGAAATCGGCGGCGCCACCGCTTTCCTGATTGAATATGCCCCGCCGGAGAAGCGCGGATTTTATGCCAGCTGGCAGCAGACAAGTCAGGCGCTTGCGGTTGTGCTCGGCGGTATCTGCGGCATGATCGTTACGCAGTTTCTTGACCCGGCCTCCATTGACAGCTGGGGCTGGCGTCTGCCCTTCCTGCTCGGGCTGCTGATCGGCCCTGTCGGGTTCTACATTCGTGCCCGCGTTGACGAGACGCCTGTATTCACCGACAGCCACACGCAAAAGAGCGAGTCGCCGCTACGAGATGCACTGCGTGATCATCCGCGCGGTATCGCGTCGGGTTTCGGCGTGACCATTTTGTGGACCGTATGCACCTATGTGCTCTTGTTCTACATGACCACCTATGCGGTCAAACAGCTCAACATACCGCTGGCCGATGCATTCATTGCAACCACCATTGGCGGGCTTGTCCTGATGTTGGGCTGTCCGATTGCCGGCGCGTTGTCGGACCGGATCGGACGTAAGCGGCAATTGCTGTTTGCCGCCATAGCCATCGGTGTTTTGATCTATCCGCTCTTTGCGTGGGTCAATGCATCACCAAATCTGATGACACTGTCGATTGTGCAGGCCATCCTTGGTCTTCTGCTTGCGGCATTCACAGGACCAGCGCCCGCACTTCTGGCCGAGCAGTTCCCGGCTGGTCTTCGCTCCACCGGCCTGTCGCTCGCCTATAATTTCGCCGTTACCATTTTCGGCGGCTTTGCCGCTGTTATCGTGACACTGCTGATCGAGGCGACTGGTACAAAGCTCGCACCAAGCTTCTATGTGATTGCCGCTGCGGCTGTAAGTGCGCTGACGCTTCTTTCGATGCGGGACAAGACAGGCAAGCCAATCGATTGACGGGGTTATAGAACTGTTTTCTGTCTGATCTCAGCGACCGCATGGCTGCGGATGGGCTGGCCTTCAGCCTGTCTGACACAAGCGATAACCTTTTCTGCCAGCGGCGTGGGAATGTTCTTTTCCCGTGCCAATTGCACAATGACGCCCTGCAGATAATCGATTTCAGTGGTGCGGCCGCGGGAAAAATCCTCCCACATGGATGACCGGGCGCGCGGATCAATTGCCAGCATCTTGCGGGCAACGCGGCGAAAGAGAAAATTCGGCAGAAGCAGAATCAGGCGCAATAGGGCTGGTGATACGCCCTGCACCGGCGCCGCGACGATACCATGCGCTTGCATGACCTTCAGCCCTTCGCCCATCTGGTCCGCCAGCAGAACACGCCAGTCGCGATCCGCAAGCTGTGTGGCAAGTGGCAGGTTCGACAAGGCGTTAAGCGCGTTGTTGAGGTTCATCATCAGCTTGCCCCACAAAATGCCCTGCATATTATCGTGGGCACTGACAGGAAGGTCTGGCGTGGACAAAGCTTCGGCAAGGCCTTCCACTCTGCTTTCGATTAAAATCGTGCCTGCCGTCGTTCGGCGTACGGTCAGCGGCAACTGCCCGCTCTCCGACTGAACAACGTTGAATGGAACCATGCCAGCAATGACGGTCATGCTTTCAGGCAGGTTTTTCCGCAACACCTGCGCATTGCCGACGCCATTCTGAAGGCTGACGACAATGCATTCGGCCGGAGCGTGTCTGGCTATGAGCCCGGCCATTTCCCCGGTGGCACCACTTTTGACAGCAACGAGAATGATTCCAGCACCTTCAAATGCGGTGGCAGGATCGGCTGTCACCGAAAGCTGGTCTGCACGGATGGTATGCTCTGTTCCATCGAGATTGATGATTTTCAGCCCGGCCTGCCTGATTTCCGTTTCAACACGCGGGCGTGCCAGAAAGGTAACGGCTTTCCCTGACGCGGCAAGATGGCCACCCACATAGCACCCGATGGAACCTGTTCCAGCGACAACAATACGGCTATTGTTTTCAATCATCATTTGGTCCCGGCCTGAGGTAGGTACAGATCATTAAAACAGATGCATGCATCGTGATCCAGTGCGTGACACGATGGTGCTTTTGGATTATCGCTTTGCATATGACATCCTCCACTGACCCCGTAAAAAACCTCGCCCAGCTTATCGCCTGCCCGTCGGTGACCCCGGCGGAGGGCGGCGCATTGACCACACTCGAAACCATGCTTTCGCCACTGGGCTTTACCGTTGAGCGGCCCGTTTTCAGCGAAGATGGTACACCCGATGTGGAAAACCTCTATGCCCGGCGCTCGGGCAATGGTCCCCATCTGATGTTCGCCGGGCATACGGACGTTGTGCCTGTTGGCGACGAGGCGGCTTGGACCTATCCGCCTTTTTCGGCGGCGATCCACAATGGCGAAATGTATGGCCGCGGGGCCGTGGACATGAAAGGCGGTATTGCGTGCTTTGCCGCTGCCGTGGCGCGCTATATCGAAAAGAATGGTGCGTTGAAAGGCTCGATCTCATTCCTGATCACCGGCGATGAAGAGGGCCCATCGATCAACGGGTCAGGCAAATTGCTGGAATGGGCCAAGGCCAAGGGCGAGACCTGGGACGCCGCCATCGTTGGCGAGCCGACCAACCCCGATAAGCTTGGCGACATGATCAAGATCGGTCGGCGTGGTTCGCTCTCCGGGACTGTTACCGTCCACGGCATTCAGGGGCATGCGGCTTATCCGCATCTGGCCGAAAATCCCGTTCGCGGTCTGATAACACTGGTCGACAGCCTGCTTTATCCGGCCTTCGACAAGGGTACGAAGAATTTTCAGGCGACCAATCTGGAAGTCACAACTGTCGATGTCGGCAATCCCGCAGTGAATGTGATTCCGGCCAAGGCAACCGCGACGTTCAACATCCGTTTCAACGATACGTGGACGGATGAAACATTGATGGCGGAAATCCATAACCGTCTCGACAAGGCGTCGGGCCGTCGCAAGCTCAGACCCGGCAGGAAAACCCCCGTTAATTACGAGCTGGTCTGGCGCGACCGGCCAAGCCATGTGTTCCTCACCCATGACGAGAAGCTGATCGGCACGCTGACCGCGTCCGTGGAGGCTATCACAGGCAAACGCCCGCAACTTTCCACGTCAGGCGGCACATCCGATGCGCGTTACATCAAGGATTATTGCCCGGTGGTCGAGTTTGGTCTTGTGGGGCAGACCATGCATATGGTGGATGAGCGCGTGGCGGTTGCCGATCTGGAAACACTGACACAAATCTATGAGCGGTTCATTGCCGACTTTTTTGCCTGAGTGGCCATGCTGAGTTTCGAAGACATCCAACGCTATTTCTGGGGTTCGTGGCGGATGATGAATGGTCACGCCGATGGCCTGGATTATTTCGACTATTCCGAAGATGGTTTCTGGCAATCATTCCATGCCATTACCGTGTCACTGCCGCCGCTCATTCTTGGCTGGATTGTTTTCGCCAATGATATGGTGGCCTTTCAGCCCGAAGCGGGTACCCGGCTTTCCGTAATCGGCCGCGTCGCCTTTGTTGATCTTACGTCATGGGTGTTGCCACTGGTTGTGCTGCTTTTGCTGGCGACGCGCATTGGCCTGGGCAACCGCTTCAGTGTCTATGTCATCACCAGCAACTGGGGCTCGGCAGTGACGTCCTGGTTGGCTGCGCCCGCCACAATCATACGTGTTCTTCTGCCGGAATGGACTGCAGTCGCGACCGTTTTCGGTCTTGCGCTTTATATGTTCGTTCTCGTTCTGACCTATCGCCTGACCTATGTCGCCTTGAAGAAACCCCACGCTTACACGGCAGCTTTCTTCGCCGTTCTTGTGGTCGGTTCCATACTCCTGATGATTGGCCTTCAGGATATGCTGGGTATTTCGCTGCCGGAACCGGTGACAATCGGATAATCCACGCCGACAAGGTAAAGCCCATAGGGCGGAGCGACGGGACCGCAAGCCTTGCGGTCGCGGGCAGCGAGAGCATCGCTCACATCGTCAGCCGTCCAGCGGCCGCAACCAACCTCGTTCAGTGTCCCGGCAAATGACCGGATCTGATTGTGGAGGAAGGAGCGCGCCGATGCCCGGATTTCGATGATTTCGCCGTTTCTGAGGACGCTAAGATGATCAAGTGTTTTCACCGGGCTCTTTGCCTGACACTGCGTGGCGCGAAATGTTGTGAAATCATGCGTGCCAACCAGCCGCTGCGCGGCGTCATGCATGGCTTCCGCATCGAGTGGTTTCTTCACCCACCAGGCACGAAAAGCTTCCAGCGGGGCGGGCGGCCTGCGGTTGATGATCCGGTAAAGATAGTGTCTGCCCGTGGCGGAGAACCGTGCATCGAAATGTTCGCTCACCCGTTCGACATTGATGATCCCGACAGTTTCTCCAGCCACGATGAGATGCGCATTCAGCGCTTCACGCACCTTGGAACTGCTCCAGTCCTTGGTCAGATCGACATGAGCGATCTGCGCGATCGCATGCACACCTGAATCGGTACGGCCCGCCGCGCCAAGCGATATGGTTTCGCCGCAAAACTTGAAAATGGCCTGCTCAATGGCGGCCTGAACCGTGTGGCCGTTTTCCTGCCGCTGCCAGCCCGCATAGGGCGTGCCATCATATTCAACGGTGAGTTTGTAACGCGGCATCAGAGCGCCTCGAATGCTCTGGAATAAATCAGCGTTCCAGCCGACGGCGCATCGCCGAAAGCCAGTGCCTGAAGATATTCACCCTGATATTGGCTGGAAAAGCCCGATGCCCGTTCTTTGGTGTAGCCGAAACGGCCATAATATCCGGGATCGCCAAGTACCACGGAGAGCGTTTCACCCATAAGCACAAGCTGCTGATGTGCGGCCTTGATCAGGGCCGCGCCGACGCCTTTACCCTGATGATCCGAGGCAACGCTTAACGGCGCGAGCGCAACCGCGTCAAAACGGGTCTTGCCGTCAATGTGCAATCTTGAAAACAGGATATGACCGGCAATCGCGCCATCGAGTTCTGCAACCAGTTCGAGAACGACATCGCCATTATTGTGCAAATGTTGCACCAGTTTTGCCTCATCCGGGCCTTCAAAAGCATCTTCAACGATGCTTGCAATCAGCGAGCGATCTTCTGGTTCTGCGGCGCGGATGGAAATGCTGCTCATGGCAGCTTTGCCCCTTGCGGGAGCTTGGCGCCGCGTTGGAACTCCAGCCCGTCCATGGCCTTGCCACCCGCCCGTTGCAGCGAGCGCAGCCGCACGGCACCTTCTCCGCAGGCAATACGCAATTCATCATCAAGCACTGTACCAGGAGCGCCAGCACCAGTTGCAAGCAGCGAGCGCAGCAGTTTTACCCGCTCAAGACTGTCGCCGATCTCCATCTCGCACCATGCACCGGGAAACGGTGCAAGGCCACGAATGCGATTGTGAATGTCGATTGCAGGGAGCGTCCAATCGATCCGGGTTTCAACCTTGGTGATCTTGGAGGCGTAGGTGACGCCCTCTTCGGATTGCGGTGTCAGGGTCAGGCTATCGCGCGCCAGCGCGGCCATGGCGCGCACCATCAGATCAGCGCCAATCATGCTGAGCTGGTCATGCAATTCGCCCGCAGTCATATCCGATGTGATCTTGATCTTTTCAGCCATGGCAACGGGACCGGTATCGAGTCCTTCGTCCATTTTCATGATCATCATGCCAGTTTCGGTGTCACCAGCCATGATCGCGCGTTGAATGGGTGCAGCACCGCGCCAACGCGGAAGAAGCGAAGCATGGCCGTTGTAACAACCGAGGCGGGTGCCCTCGAGAATGGCTGTCGGCAATATCAGGCCGTAGGCAACCACAACGGCAACATCTGCATTCAAATCACGGAATGCCTGTTGTTCCTCGGCACTTTTCAGGCTTTTAGGCGTGCGCACTTCAATGCCGAATTCTTGGGCATTGCGATGGACGGGCGAGGGGGTCAGTTCAAGCCCACGCCGCCCGGCCGGGCGTGGCGGCTGGCTATAAACGGCGACGATCTCATGGCCTTGGCCAATGAGCGCGTTGAGAACCGGAACAGAAAATTCCGGGGTTCCCATGAAGACGATACGAAGGCTCATGGTTTACACCGCCAGCCGGCTCGGAACACGATCCTTGGCAAGCTTCTTGAATTTCTTCACCACCATTTCCCGCTTCAGCCGCGAGATATAGTCGATGAAAAGAACGCCATTGAGATGGTCGATCTCATGCTGCAGGCAGGTCGCCAGCAAACCGTCCGCATCGATCTCGTGCTTTTTGCCTTCTATGTCGAAATAGGCAACACGTACTTTTGCCGGGCGTTCCACTTCCGCATAATAATCAGGAATGGACAGGCAACCCTCTTCATAGATGTTGCGCTCTGTGCTGGAGGACACAACCTCGGGGTTGATGAACACCTGCGGTGCCTTCGGCTCGTCTTCCTTGGCAAGATCGATCACCAGCATGCGCAGGGGTTCCGCCACCTGAATAGCAGCCAGACCAATGCCCGGCGCGTCATACATGGTGTCGAGCATATCCTGCGAGAATTTGCGCAAATCGGCGTCAAAGCGCGCTACAGGTTGAGAAACCTGACGCAACAGCGGATCGGGAAGAATGACAAGCGGTTTGATAGACATGAGCATCACCTAATATCTCGGCTTTCAACCGTCAATCCCGATACAAATGGCATTTGTAAAAATGTTCTTGTTTTGATCTCACATTTGCCATCCGAATCGGTTAATCTATCTCCCATGGAAACATCACATTCACTCGACCAGCCATTATTTCAGCTTGGCGCCAGTACCGTATCGGTTGGCACAGCCCTGCTGGTTGCTGCTGTGATCGTCGCCCTCGCTGTCATTCTTTGCGTGATCGCAATGTGGCGGGCAGGACGGGCCCGGCTTATGGCAGAGTTTCAGGCGGAAGATCGTGCCCGCGATGCGGAAACACGTATGGCTGAAATTTTGAAAAGTCAGTCGGAGATGCAGGGGCGTATGCAGACCATGGCCGAGCTTTTCGGCTCGCGCCAGGCGGAGCTCAACCAGTCGATCCGCGAACGGCTTGATGGTATGACCACGCGTATCGGCCAGACCATGACGGAGCAGACGCAATCGACGCACGAAAATCTTGCCAAATTGCAGGAGCGGCTGGCGGTTATCGATACGGCACAGAACAATATCCAGTCGCTGGCCGGTCAGGTCGTGCAGTTGCAGGCCATTCTAGCCAACAAACAGACACGCGGCGCCTTCGGTCAGGCGCGCATGGAAACCATCATTGCCGATGGCCTGCCACAGGGGGCCTATGAATTTCAGGCAACGCTTTCCAATGGCAGCCGGCCTGATTGCATTGTCCGCATGCCGAACAATGCGCCCAATCTCGTCATTGATGCGAAATTCCCGCTGGAAGCATGGAATGCCATTCGTGAGGCCGAGACACCAGACGCCAAGAAAATGGCGCTGGCGCAATTCCGCCGCGATATCGAAATCCACATTCGCGATGTATCGGAAAAATATCTGATCAGTGGTGAAACGCAGGATACGGCGTTTCTCTTTGTGCCATCGGAATCGATCTTTGCCGAGATTCACGAAAATTTCGAAGGCATCGTGCAGAAGGCCCACCGCTCGCGCATTGTGATTGTTTCACCGTCCCTGCTGATGCTGTCCATTCAGGTCATTCAGGCGGTGCTCAAGGATGTGCGCATGCGTGAACAGGCGCATCTCATTCAGGGCGAGGTTATCCGCCTGATGGAAGATGTTGTGCGCCTTGATGACCGCGTTCGCCGTTTGCAGACGCATTTTGGTCAGGCGAACAAGGATATTGATGATATTCTCGTTTCCTCCAGCAAAGTGACCAAACGCGGACAGAAGATCGAGGCGCTGGAATTTGTTGAACCCTCGGCTGGCGAACCTGCAAAAGGTCCGGACGCCAGCCGATCAGCTGCTTCCACAACAGGCCAGTTGCGCCTGCGCGTGGTGGACGAGGACTAGGCTATATCCAAGTGGCTTTAGACCAAGTGGACTGGCAAAACTGAAATGGATCTGTAAGTCGCAGGCCCTATCATCCATGGGCCCTAATCGTCCAACCCTTTTCCGCCGAGAATCTGCGGTATGAATTTTTCAACGCGTGTCTCGCGTGTTTTGGATTGTTTTGGCGCGGAAAAATGGAAGAGATATGCTCTTTGGCGTCCGGGTGTGAGAGCCTCAAACGCAGCTTGCAAAGCAGGGTTCTCACTCAATCTGCTTTGAAATTCTTCGGGAACTGCGAAATCTTCCGTTTTCTTGAAAGTTACCTTTGCACCCGATTTTTCGATATCGATAGCCGCGTGAATATAGGCTTTCAGGATGTTATCCATCTTGGATATTTCCTGAACGTTGGTGAACCGGATCTGCCGCCCCGCCTGCACGTTTTTCGTTTGCTGGATGAGAATATGGTCGGGGTCGTTTAACAGGGCACCCTGAAAAAACAGGAGTGCGCAGTATTCTTTAAAGCCATGTATGAGAACAACGTTGCTTTTATCCAACGTGTAGCAGGCACATCCCCATTTCAGTTCTTCCTTGAGATCACAGGCGAGAACGATTGTTCTCAACAGCCTGAATTCTTCCTGCCACTTCTGGGTCTCATCAAAATACCAATCGACTTCGGGGTTCGTCGTGTCCTTGACCATGGTGCATCTCTCAACTGATTTGGAATCTCATCTGCGAGTATGCCCTCCAGTCACTTCAGCCTTCAATGATTTTCTGCCGGCGCATTTTCCAGGTACTCGCTGTCTGCGGTTTGACAAACACGGAAACGATATCCGGATTGGCCTGACGTATCGCCGTTTCGATACGCTCGACACAGGCTTCAATATCGGGCGCTGTCAGATGATCCTCAAACTCGATGCTGAGCCCGGCGACAATCTGCTTGGGTCCCATATGCACCGTCAGCACACCATTGGCCTGCTGAATAGCCGGGTCTTTGCTGGCAATAGCAAGAATCTGCTGTTCCGCTTCGGGCAGTGCCGACTCGCCGATCAGCAGCCCCTTGCTTTCCCGCGCGAGGAAAATCGCCGTTGCGCCGAGAATGATCGCGATGCCGATCGAGGCAACACCATCAAGCTCCGGCATATTGAACAATTGCGCGGCAGAAATACCGACGAAGGCGACAATGAGGCCGAGCAAAGCCGCCGTATCTTCAAACAGGACCGTAAAAACACTTGGGTCTTTGCTCTGCTTTACGGCTTCGAGATAGCCGAGTTTGCCTTTCATGGTCCGGAACTCTTTCAAGGCAACCGTCCATGAGATGCCCTCGAAAAGCAGCGCAAAGCCCAAGACCACATAATTAACGATCGGATTCGACACCGGCTCTGGCTCAAGAATATGGATGAGGCCCTCATAGAAGGACACACCGGCACCCACAGCGAAAACCAGCAGGGCAACGATAAAGCTCCAGAAATAGAGCTCACGGCCATGGCCGAGCGGATGCGATTTATCCGCTGGTTTGGCCGCGCGCCGCAACCCGTAGAGCAGCAATCCGCCATTTCCCGTATCGACAAGCGAGTGGACACCTTCCGATAACATGGCCGAACTGCCGGTGAAGAAGGCAGCAATGAATTTTGTCGCCGCGATCAGAAGATTGCCTAGAATGGCGGCGTAGATGACCTTCTTCGATCCCGCATGACTGCCAGATTGTGATGCCATTGAAGTCCCCTTTGTCCCACGTCACAACGTAGCAGGATTTGAATGGTTCCGGCACTCTTGTGCCGTTGCGGCGGCAAATGGTCGGAATGACGCTAGTCGTACGCGGTGTCTTGCGATAACCCTGCCTCAACAGGCGCAGGACATCATGGCTGATTCACAGATAGAGAACGCAATTTTCCTCGGGATTGATACGGGTGGCACCTATACGGATGCTGTCCTCTGGTCGGAGGCGCGGGGTGTTATCGCCAAGGCAAAGGCACTGACCACCCGTCATGATCTGAGTGTGGGCATATCGGGCGCAGTCGAGCGCATCGTCGAAGAAGCCTCCGTTGATCCCGGACAGATCCGCCTTGTATCCATGTCAACGACGCTTGCCACCAATGCGCTTGTTGAAGGGCAGGGTGGGCGCATTGCTCTCGTCATGGTCGGCTTTTCGCAAGTTGATCTTGAAAAGGCTGATCTCGGCACAGCGCTTGGCTCTGATCCGGTGATTTTCCTGCCCGGTGGACACGATGTCTATGGCCGTCCGCAACCTTTTGACGTTTCGGCCCTTCGGGAAGCATTGCCCCGATTGAAAGAAGAGGTAACGGGCTTTGCAGTCTGCGCTTATTTTGCCGTGCGCAATCCGGAGCATGAAATCGCCATTCGCGATCTCGTGCGAAGCGAGACCGGGCTTCCCGTGACCTGTAGTCACGAACTCTCCGCCAAGCTCAATGGTCCGCGCCGCGCCCTGACAACGGTTCTCAATGCCCGGCTCATTGCGATGATCGACCGTCTGGTGGCCGCCACGGAGGGGTTTCTTGACCGGCGTGGCATTCATGCGCCGCTGATGGTGGTGCGCGGCGATGGCGCACTGGTGTCGGCGGCTTTCGCACGGCATCGCCCCATCGAAACCATTCTGTCGGGCCCCGCCGCCAGCCTTGTCGGCGCTCGTCACATGACCGGTCTCGATAATGCGATTGTATCTGATATCGGCGGCACCACGACTGATGTTGCCGTTCTCGACAATGGTCGCCCACGGCTTGATCCCAATGGCGCTACCGTCGGCGGTTTTCGCACTATGGTCGAGGCGGTGGCGATGCGCACCTTCGGGCTCGGCGGCGATTCCGAAGTGTCGCTTGATGACAATGCGATGGCCCCGCGTATCAAGCTTGGGCCGCGCCGTCTGGTTCCGCTTTCACTGCTTGCGGCCAATCATGGCGCAATCGTCATTGATCATCTGGCACGGCAGGTCAAAACCGCCAATCCGGGTCGACTGGATGGACGGTTTGCACTGTTGACCGGTGTGCCCGAGCAAATGGCATCGGGATTGAGCAAGGGCGAAGCCGAGCTTTATGTGCGGATCACACGCGAGCCGCAGCCGCTCGACCGGCTTCTGAATTCCGTTTCGCAAACCGCCACCATCAACCGGCTGGTTGCACGCGGACTGGTGCATCTCTCGGGCTTTACCCCTTCCGATGCCTGCCATGTTCTCAATTTGCAGAGCAATTGGAACGGTGAAGCAGCGCGTTACGGCGCTATCCTTTATGCCCGCCGCAAGGATGGTGCGGGCCGTCCGCTGTGCGATACACCTGATGAGGTGTCGCAGCGCACCTATGATGCGCTCATTCGCCGTTCATCCGAAGTCGTGCTGGAAACCATATTGGCCGAAGATGGGCTGGATGGTCCTGATATCGTGGCGAGCCCGCTGATCCAGCGCGCGCTATCGGGGCAAGGCGGTATTGCGGGTATCAAGCTTGATATTAACAGGCCGCTCATCGGTCTTGGTGCATCAGCGCCCGTTTATTATCCTGCTGTGGGCCGAATGCTCGGCACCAATGATATCGTTCCCGCTGATACGGATGTTGCCAATGCGCTGGGCGCGGTGGTCGGACAGGTCCGCGTATCGGTTGAGGCGCATATCAGCCAACCGGTGGAAGGAATCTTCCGGGTCTCGTCGGGCGCGGTGGTCAAGGATTTCCAGGAGGAAGAGCTTGCCATCGCCTTTGCCGAGGACACGCTGCGGGGACAGGTCAAACATCTGGCACTGGAGGCGGGCACCGACGAGGCGCAGATTGTCATGGCAAGGGATATCAGCGCCGCAACCGTGGAAGATCAGCGGAAATTCATCGAAGCTGTGCTGATCGCAACAGCCACTGGCAGGCCCCGCATCGCCCACTGAATGATTATTTCCATTCCGGCACAAATCATGTTCATTTTTGATGAATTGACTGGGAATGCTTTGGTGTGTTCAAGGATACGGTAATAAAAATTCTGAAGGAGCATGGCATGAGTGAGCGTATCGAGATCAACGGACTGAAGGTGGCAAAGGAACTCTACGATTTCGTGGTGAACGAAGCCATTGCCGGAACTTCAGTCAATGCCGATGCCTTCTTCGAAGGGTTGGCCGCTATCGTTGATGACCTCTCACCCAAAAACCGGGCGCTGCTGGCCAAGCGCGATGCTTTTCAGGAGAAACTGGACGCCTTTTATCGCGAAAAGCGTAACACGGGTTACACGCAGGACGAGTACGAAGCCTTTCTTCGCGAGATCGGCTATTTGCTGCCCGAGGGCGGCGCTTTTTCCGTCTCGACCAGCAATGTTGACCCGGAGATCGCTGTCACTGCTGGACCGCAGCTCGTCGTGCCTGTCATGAACGCCCGCTATGCGCTCAACGCTGCCAATGCCCGTTGGGGTTCGCTCTATGATGCGCTCTATGGCACCGATGCGATCCCGGAAACCGATGGCGCCGAAAAAGGCAAAGCATTCAATCCTGCGCGCGGTGCCAAGGTCATCGCCTGGGCCAAGGCTTTTCTCGATGAAAGCGCGCCCCTCGACGGCGGAAGCTGGGCGGATGTTACCGGTCTTTCCGTTGATCACGGCGCATTGGCGCTAAAGGACGGTAATGGTGCGGTTTTACCGCTGAAGGATCAGGCGCAGTTCGTTGGTTACAAGGGCGATGCAGCCACGCCATCTGCTGTTCTTCTGGTCAAGAACGGCATGCATGTGGAAGTTGTCGTCAATGCCGATCACCCGATTGGCAAGACTGACCGGGCCAATATTGCCGATGTGGTTTTGGAGTCAGCGCTCACCACAATTCAGGATTGCGAAGATTCTGTTGCTGCCGTTGATGCGGAAGACAAGGTTGTCATCTATCGCAACTGGCTCGGCCTGATGAATGGCGATCTGCAGGATACGTTTGATAAGGGCGGCAAATCAGTCACGCGCAGGCTCAATCCCGATCGCGACTATACGGGTAAGGATGGCAAGCCGGTTACCCTGCCGGGCCGCTCGCTTATGCTGGTGCGCAATGTCGGCCACCTTATGACCAATCCGGCTATTCTCGACAAGGATGGCAACGAGGTGCCCGAGGGCATCATGGATGCGGCAATCACCGGTTTGATTGCGCTGCACGATGTCGGCCCGAACGGTCGCCGCATGAATTCGCGCGCCGGTTCCATGTATGTGGTGAAGCCAAAAATGCATGGCCCCGAAGAAGTGGCCTTTGCGTCGGAACTCTTCGGCCGGGTGGAAGCCTTGCTTGGCATGCAGCCCAACACGATGAAGATGGGCATCATGGACGAGGAACGCCGGACGACTGTGAACCTCAAGGAAGCGATCCGTGCGGCAAAAGAACGGGTTGTGTTCATCAATACCGGTTTCCTTGACCGCACTGGCGACGAGATTCATACCTCTATGGAAGCCGGACCGATGATCCGCAAAGGCGACATGAAGCAGGCATCATGGATCGGTGCCTATGAGAACTGGAATGTCGATGTCGGGCTTGAGTGCGGCCTTTCCGGCCATGCGCAGATCGGCAAGGGCATGTGGGCCATGCCTGATTTGATGGCCGCAATGCTGGAGCAGAAGATCGCCCATCCAAAGGCTGGTGCCAACACCGCATGGGTGCCTTCACCGACGGCGGCTACGCTGCATGCAACGCACTATCACAAGGTCAATGTGGCTGAAGTTCAGGCTCAGTTGAAATCACGCGGACGTGCCAAGCTCAGCGATATTCTGTCGGTGCCCGTTGCCTCACGGCCCAACTGGACGCCCGAAGACATCCAGCGCGAACTCGACAACAATGCGCAGGGCATTCTCGGCTATGTCGTCCGCTGGGTTGATCAGGGTGTTGGTTGCTCCAAGGTTCCTGACATCAACAATGTCGGCCTGATGGAAGACCGCGCTACTTTGCGTATTTCCGCCCAGCATATCGCCAACTGGCTGCACCACGGCGTTGCCAGCCAGGCACAGGTGCTGGAGACCCTGAAGCGCATGGCCGCTGTCGTTGACAAGCAGAACGAAGGCGATCCGCACTACCAGCCAATGGCTGCGGATTTCGATGGATCAATCGCGTTTCAAGCGGCCTGTGATCTCGTGTTCGAAGGTCGGGCCCAGCCGAATGGCTACACGGAGCCGGTCCTGCATCGCCGCAGGCTGGAACTGAAAGCCCAGCGCGCCGCAGCATAGCGACGGATGGGCACCTATCGCCTTCTGGCCCTGCTTCTTTTCGCATTATTTGCGGAGGCAGGGTTGGCGAGGGCGCAAGGTGGCGAACCTACCATTGAAATCCTCAACTGGGGCCTGACGCGGGCCAAGGATGTCGGGACGGAAACCGCGCCGGATACGCCGACGGGCTATAACAGGCTCGTCGACGGCCCGGTTGAAGTTATCCGGGCAGAGAAAATCACCGCCTGCCTCGGTACGAGTTTCGGCGTTATGTACGCCGCTTTCAATATTCCCGATTTTCAGATCGTGCCCATTATGGTTGTGGTACAGCATCCCGCCATTCACACACCTGACGGCCGGGTCATGTTGCGCAGCAGCTGGCCCGATGGTGCTATCCGGCGGCAACGCTATGCGGGATGGGTGTTTGAAAAGAGCTACGAGCTTGTATCGGGTGTGTGGACCTTTTCGCTCCAGGACGCGAAGGGACACGAATTCGCCACCAAGAGTTTTGATGTCCTGGCAGGGAACTGCCCCATATCTTGACGGGACCTATGCCCTTCCGGGGATCGGGCCTGTCAGGCAGCTCTGGATCGACGCACCGAGAAATCGCACTGCTTTTTCGATGTCTTCATCGCCTAGGCCCGGCAGTTTCAACACAACGCGGCTCAAAGCAAATCCTATGATATAGGAGGTGACAAGCGTAGCGCGCAGTTCCGCGTTGGCCGCTTCAATCCTATCCGCCAGTGCCACGACAAAATTCGCATGCAAATGTCGCGCGACGATGGGCGCTGCGACCGGGCTGAGTGCCGACAATAAGAGAAATTGAAACGGGTCGAATTGAAGAACTTCGGCGTCGCGGTTGAAAGGCCCTGCAAGAAACCGGGCAGTGTGTTCACCCCACCCATTGATGGGGCCCTGAGCTATATCATTGATATCGAATGCAGAAGCAGCAACTTCGGCGAACAATTCTTCTTTTGAGCCAAAATAACGGTTCACGAGCGCGGCGTTAACGCCCGCATCGCCAGCGATTTCACGCACGCCCACATGATCGTAGCCCTGCCGTGAAAAATGCAATTTTGCGGCCTGCAAAATGCGACCGCGGGTTTCTCCGGCATCCCGCTGATGCATGGGGATGGTGGTGTTTGCTGGTTTTGCCATTTGCCCTATATGTAAACGAGTGTTGACTTGCGCTATATCCGGAACTATAAGTCAACGACTGTTTACAAGCAATATGGAGTATATGCCATGACCCAGCGTATGGCTGGCCGCACGGCGGTTATAACGGGTGGAACAAGTGGCATTGGTCTGGCGACGGCAAAGCTTTTCCACGCGGAAGGCGCGCGGGTTGCCGTTCTTGGCCGCGATGAGAGCAGGCTTGCTGGCGCAACAGGCGAGATTGGCAACGATGTTCTCGGTATTGCCGCTGACGTTACAAACCGCGCCGAATTACAGGCGGCCTTTGACGTGATCAAACAGCACTTCAGTCATATAGATGCTTTGTATATCAACGCCGGAACATCAGATTGTCCGCCGCTGCTTGAAACCACAGAAGAGGATTTTGATGGCATTTTCAATCTGAACGTGAAGGCGGCTTTCTTTACATTTCTCAATGCCCTGCCGCTGCTCAGTGATGGGGCGTCAGTGATATTTACAACCTCCGCCGTGCAGAACCGCGGACGTCCGGGTGATATGCTCTACGCGGCAACGAAAGCTTGCCTGCGCAGCTTTGCCCGCACGCTGGCGGCTGATGAAACGATTCATCAGCGGAAGATTCGCATCAACACTGTAAGTCCTGGGCCGATCAATACGCCAATGACCGCTGATCTGGTCGCGAACGCAGAAGTGGATAGCTGGGTCAAGGGACAGGTGCCGATGGGTCGTTGGGGCGATGCGGATGAAGTCGCCCGGGCTGTGCTGTTCCTTGCCTCTTCTGATTCCACCTTCACGACCGGTGCCGATATTGCCGTCGATGGCGGCCTTGGCCAGATTTGATTCACAGCACCCGGTTATGACTGTATCTGGCTGAAGAAAGCGCTCATCTGAACCTGAGAGTGGATGCGACGACGAAGACAACGGACGGTTGCAAATAGCAATTGTCACAAGCCGAAATTAGACTATTTGATAGGGCAGATACTTCCTCTGTCTCTCAGACACAATTTGGCGATTGGGTTCATCCATGAGCGATTTGCCCCTTTCAGTGCTTCAGGACGCCCATAGGCTGGCTGCGCTTGACGAATATGATATCTTGGACACGCCGCCCGAACCGGCATTCGATAATATCGTTTCTCTTGCCAAACAGATTTGCGAAACTCCGGTTGCCTTGATCAGTCTGGTCACGGGTGACAGGCAATGGTTCAAAGCCCGCTCTGGTTTCGAACCCTGCGAGACACCGCTCGAACAGTCGGTCTGTGCCCATGCCCTGCTGACAGGTTCAGTTCTCATTATTCCCGATCTGACGTTGGATGAGCGCACCAAGCACAATACGCTGGTGACGGGCGAAC
Source organism: Phyllobacterium sp. TAF24 (assembly GCF_052113785.1). NCBI lineage: Bacteria > Pseudomonadati > Pseudomonadota > Alphaproteobacteria > Hyphomicrobiales > Phyllobacteriaceae > Phyllobacterium > Phyllobacterium sp. TAF24. The sequence goes on from NZ_JBFRDN010000005.1 coordinate 127,318, forward strand.
CCTTCATCCGGTTTTATGCCGGAGCCGTGCTCAACACACCAAGCGGCGAGGCAATTGGTACGCTCTGCGTCATTGACAATGCGCCGCGTCCCGCCGGACTGACTGAAGCACAGGCCGAAGCTTTGCAGGATCTTGCCGAGCAGGTCATTACCATTCTCGAATTGCGCCGCGTGGTTGAAGACCGCAATGATGTTGTGATCCAGCAGCGCCGCACGGTTCGGGCCACCCTCAAGCGCGCGCTATCCAGCGAAGCGGCACGCAACAAGCAATATCGGATTGATGGTTGGCTCGTACCTGCCCAGCAGGCGGGTGGCATCGGTGCATTCGAACTCGATATGAAGAGCAATACATCGCGGGTGACACCAGAGATGTGCAGGCTTTACGGGTTGGCTGTAAATGACCAATACGCGGCCACGACGTTCGAAGCATTGACCTACGAGGAAGACAAACACCTCGTATCGAACCAGTCCACGCGACGGGACGGCAATGTTATTCTGGATATCGAGTACCGCATCAAGCGCGCCGATGACGGGGCGCTGCGGTGGTTGAGCCGCCGGGGTGAACTTGTCCATGATGATAAGGGGCAGCCGGTGGCCTTCCGGGGCACGGTTCAGGATGTGACCAAGCGCAAGCAGGCTGAAATCCGGCAGACTGCACTGCTAGAACTTGGTGATAGTATTCGCGATGCCAATACAACCGGTGAAGCGGCAGAGATTGCCTCAAGGATATTGGGAGAGAATCTGGGTGCCGGTCGCGCAGGATTTGCCATCATCGATCTCACGGCGGATCTCTTCAATGTGGAGCACGACTGGACAGCGTCGGATCTAAAGTCCATGGCTGGCCGGCATTCGCTGGTTAATTTCAAGGCGACAATCAAGAACTCGCAAATCGGCATACCCATCGCCGTTTCTGACGTAAACAGCACGGACTGGCTCGCCCTCGACTATGATGGTTATGCCGCAATCCAGGCCCGATCCTTTATCAATGTCCCGTTGATGCATGGCGGCGAACTGGTGGGGCTGATGTTCGTCCATGGTGAAAATCCACGCGATTGGCAGACGGATGAGATTCAATTCGTGGTCAGTGTTGCCGACCGAACCTATGCCGCCATCGCCAAGCTGCAGGCCGAACACGAGCAGGGCATTCTCAATCAGGAACTCAGCCATCGGCTGAAAAACACCCTGACCATGGTGCAGGCCATCGCGACACAAACCCTGCGTGATGCGCCGCAGGATGCCGTCGAGGCATTCAAGCAGCGCATCATGGCGCTCAGCTCTGCCCACAATGTGCTGTTGCATCAGAATTGGTCGGCGGCACGTATCCGCTCGGTACTGGAAAGTGTTCTGGCATTGCATGGCGAAACGTCACAGTTCAATTTGCGCGGCCCCAATCTCAATCTCGGTCCCAAGGCCGTTCTTTCGCTGTCATTGCTGCTGCATGAACTTGCAACAAACGCGCTGAAATATGGGTCACTGTCCAACGCGCATGGCAAGGTGGATATCAGTTGGGAGATTCAGCGCGCGCAGTCGCAGATGGAATTCGTGCTAACATGGCGTGAGCGGGGTGGTCCGGCAGCAATAGCTCCTGAAAAAAAGGGATTCGGTTCGCGCCTGATCCGTTTTGGTCTGTCGGGAACGGGTGACGCCGATGTCCAATATGAAAAGGAAGGGCTTGTGGCACAGTTCAAGGCGCCGCTGGCGCTGATCATGGACAATTGATTGGACGCTTTTTAACGGCAGGGAAGGGCAGACCGGATGAACACCAAAACAGCGCTTGCCCGTACTTTTGGCACTATTCTGACAGTTCTTTTGCTCTGCTGTGGGGTTGCCGCTGCGGCGGATGATCCATCTGATGCCGACCTTTACCAATCGCAGGCGGTGGTGACAGGGCGCGGCGATGCAAACAGAGCGCTTGGCCTTGCCCAATGCCTGCAAGATGTACTGGCGAAAGTTTCTGGCGATCCCCGTCTGATCGGCGATCCGGCGGCTATTGCGCTTGGAGCCAATGTTGCAGGACTTGTCACCCGCTTTGAATATCATGATCACCTGTCGGGCCAGCCCATACATGACGAACAGGGTTCTTACGATCGTCCACAGGATTTGACCGTCTATTTCAACAAGACTGCCGTAGATTCGTCACTGAATTTGCTTGGACGCCAACCATGGCGTGCAGCCAGACCGCGTGTCGCGGTATTTCTCGATATCAGGCCGCCCAAGCGCGTTTTTGTCATGACGAGTGACAATGAAGAAGACGCTGACATGCGCAGCGCTCTTCAAGCTGCGGCTACGAAAGTTGGTCTGCCGATTGCACTGCCGACCAAAGCCCAATTGGCCCAAAAAGGTTGGACCGTGCAGACATTGCCGACTGCTGATCTTACCGAACTCAATGCCGCTGCAAAGAGCGGGATAGGTGATACAGCGCTTTCCGGTGTGCTGGTGTGGAGCAATGAGGCGATGGGCTGGGTTGCCGATTGGCGGATCAATGGCCGGCATAAAACGTTTCACTGGCAAATCCGTGGTGTTAGCTTCGATGATGCCTTTCGCAACGGAATGCGTGGCGCCCTACAGGTTTTGTCCGGCCACGGCCAGCCAAAATAGCAAGAGGTTAACCTTAGTACGCATTGTTTAAGGCATCATTTGATGCTAAAATCGTGCCTATCAAGGAATATGAAGATGCGTACCACACTTGCTCTCGATGATGACTTGGTTGCCAAGGCACAGGAATACACGGGCTTGCGGGAGAAATCCGCACTTATGCGTGCGGCCCTCAAGGCTTTGATCAACAGTGAGAGTGCCCGTAGATTGGCACTTCTGGGTGGGAGTGAACCTGATTTGAACACTATACCCCGGCGTCAAGTTATGCCGGACGTTCAAGAATGATCCTTGCCGACACTTCAGTTTGGATAGATCATCTGCGTTACGGCGATGCGGAGTTAGTACGACATCTCAACACTGGGCAAATATTAATCCATCCGTTTATCGTGGGGGAACTAGCTTTGGGGAGTTTGCGGCAGCGTGAACTCATTTTGAACAGCCTTCAGGATTTGCCGAAAGTACAGGTGGCCGATGACAAAGAGATCTTGTATTTTATTGACGCTGAAACAATCTTTGGTCTTGGTATCGGCTATGTCGATGTGCACTTGCTGGCTGCAACACGGCTGACGCCCGGCACACGGTTATGGACAAGAGACAAAAGATTGGCTGCGGCTGCAACTCGTCTACAGCTCCAAGCTGATTTTCACTAATCACGACACCATGAACCAGAATTTGCATCGTCAAGCGAACACACCTTGTTTGCTGGCTGATTCTTGTTTACGCGATTGGTCATGAAACTGCTTGCCCTTGATACTGCTTCGACTCTTTGCTCCGTCGCTGTTCTCGATGTTGAAACCGGGACTATGCTCGCCGCAATCAGTGAGGATATTGGCAAGGGGCATGCCGAACATCTGATGGCATTTATCGAACAGGCATTGAATGAAGCCGCCATATCAATCGGCGAAATCGGCAAAGTTGCCGTAAGCGTTGGTCCGGGCTCGTTCACGGGTGTGCGTGTCGGGGTATCGACGGCGCGTGGGTTCGGCCTCGCGCTGAAATGTCCGGTGGTGGGTATCAGCACACTTGAAGCGCTGGCTTATGATGCCCGGCAGACATTTGCCGGACGGCCCGTGCTGTCCATCATTGATGCGCGGCGGGATGAGATTTATGCGCAATTCTTTGCGTCAGATGGCTCGATTGGCTCGGTGCCCGGTGTGACGACGCTGCCAGAGGTTTTTACCGCATTGTCGGAACGCCAGAATGATGTGGTACTATCCGGTTCGGGTGCGGCGCTTGTCAACGCCGGTCTTGAGCAGAAGCTGGATGTGGCTGTGACAACATCGACAGGAACGATTGGAGCCTTTGCCCGCCTTGGCGCGCTGCGCGAGATCAACGGCGAAGCGCCCAAACCGCTTTATCTGCGCGGGCTTGATGTTAAGCCCCAACAGGGCTTCGTGTTGAAAAGGAAGGTCGCGGAATGATGGGTTTTCCCCTGGGTAATCTGCGAAACCGCCCTTTTGTCATCGAGCGATTGATGAGCGCCGATGCGACCCATTTGGCAAAGCTGCACATGCTGACCTTCAGCAAGCCATGGAGCGATGAAGAATTCCATGCGCTGATCGTGCAGGAAAATGTCTTCGGATTCATTGCGCGAGAAGAGGGCAACCGATCCGCACCACCGGGCGGTTTTGTGCTGGCTCGGCTTGTGATTGATGAGGCCGAAATACTGACTATTGCCGTCGCACCATCATCACAACGCCGCGGCCTTGGCCACGCTTTGATGGATGCTACCTTGCGCCATTTGCACAATGCCCGTGCAGACATGTTGTTTCTTGAGGTCGATGAGACGAACATTCCGGCGCTGGCGCTCTATCGTCGCCTTGGCTTTAAACAGGTCGGTAAGCGTCCGGGCTATTATGAGACCGCTGATGGGCGCTCAGCTGCCCTGACAATGCGCCGCGATCTGAAGCAGGTCCGCTGATATGATGGCATGGGCCCGTTTCATCGTAACGGCAACGGCATTCGTCCTGATCACTGCGATCTCGATCCCCTTGCAGTATTTTTTCCTGAAAGCCGGTTTGGGTTTGCGTAAAAGCTTTCCCATTTTCTACCATCGTATTGTCTCCAGATTGCTTGGCTTCCGTATTCACATGCATGGTGACATGGCAACGGAGCGACCATTGCTGCTGGCGGCCAATCACGCCTCATGGTCCGATATTGTGATTCTGGGGTCGCTCAAGGAGTTGTCTTTTATTGCCAAGATTGAAGTTGCGAGCTGGCCGTTGTTCGGGATGCTTTCCAAGCTGCAACGCTCTGTCTTCGTTGAGCGTGAAAAACGCGGCAAGACCCATGATCAGGCGAGCGAGATTGCCACGCGCCTTGCCGCCGGTGATGTCATGGTGCTGTTCGCCGAGGGTACAACGTCTGACGGCAATCGCGTATTGCCTTTCAAGACCTCGCTATTTGGCGCTGCACAGGTGGCTATTCGCGAAACCAGCGTTGAAACAGTCACAGTGCAACCCGTGGCCATTGCCTATACGCGTGTGCATGGTGTGCCCATGGGCCGGTTTCATCGCCCGCTGATTTCGTGGCCGGGTGATGTGCCTTTGGGACCAAGCCTGATCGGGCTTTTGAAGGATGGTGCGATTGACGTTGATGTCTGGTTTGGCGAACCGATGACCATCGATGCCAAGACCAATCGCAAGACCCTGGCACGGTTAATGGAGGAGCGGGTGAGGGCGATGATGTTGTCATCACTGCTCGGACGCGATCTGGTTACGCCTCGCGTGGAAAACCCCGAGACGGCCATTCTCCCTGACTCTGCTATTCTCAAAGACGATAAAAAGCTTTAGAAGCCTCGCATGGACGATATCAGCATCTCTCATAAACCGGACGAGACATCCGGACCCGCAGCAATTTCACCGGCCCTTGCCAATACGCGCAAGGTCTATGTGAAGACCTATGGCTGCCAGATGAATGTCTATGACAGCCAGCGCATGACGGACAGTCTGGCCGCCGAAGGCTATACACCCACCGATACGGCTGATGACGCCGATCTGGTGCTGATCAACACCTGCCACATCCGCGAAAAGGCTTCCGAAAAGCTTTATTCAGCGCTGGGCCGTTTGCGCAAGATGAAGGACGCCCGCGCCAAAGAAGGCCGCGAACTGACTGTCGGCGTGGCGGGCTGCGTGGCACAGGCTGAGGGTGACGAGATCACGCGCCGGGCGCCGGTGGTCGATCTGGTGGTTGGACCGCAAACCTATCATCGGCTGCCGCAGGCGCTTGCCCGCGTGCGTCAGGGCGAACGGGTTGTTGAAACCGAATATGCCATTGAAGACAAGTTTGAGCATCTGCCTGCGCCGCGCAAGGAGCAGACGAGAAGCCGTGGTGTGACCGCTTTCCTGACCGTTCAGGAAGGTTGTGACAAGTTCTGCACCTTCTGCGTTGTGCCCTATACCCGTGGTTCGGAGGTCTCGCGCCCGGTAGCGCAGATACTGAAGGAAGCCGAAAAGCTTGCGGATGCCGGCGTGCGTGAACTGACCCTGCTCGGCCAGAACGTCAATGCATGGCACGGCGAGGGTCCCGATGGACGCGAATGGGGATTGGGCGAACTGCTTTACCGGCTCGCAGAAATCCCCGGCATTGCGCGTTTGCGCTACGTGACCAGCCACCCGCGCGATATGGACGATATGCTGATCCACGCCCATCGCGACCTGCCGATGCTGATGCCGTATCTGCATCTGCCGGTGCAATCAGGCTCAGATCGCATCCTCAAGGCGATGAACCGCAAACATACAGCTGCGGATTATGTCAGGCTTATTGATCGGATTCGCGATGCGCGTTCTGATATCGCCCTGTCAGGTGATTTCATTGTCGGCTTCCCCGGTGAAACGGAAGAGGATTTTGAGGCGACGCTTCAAATCGTGCGCAATGTCACCTATGCCGCCGCCTATTCCTTCAAATATTCGCCGCGCCCCGGCACGCCGGGTGCCGATATGGATGATCACGTTCCTGAAGCGGTGAAGGATGAAAGGCTGCAGCGCCTGCAGGTATTGCTGTCCGAACAGCAATACGCCTTCCAGCGCAGTCTCGTCGGCAAGACCATGGATGTGCTGATTGAAAAGGCTGGGCGGGAGCCGGGACAGATGGTTGGACGATCTCCTTGGTTACAACCTGTAATTATCGATGTACATGGCGGCGAAATCGGCGACATAATCAGGGTACGAATCATCAGCACAGGAACCAACAGTCTGGTTGGGGTTCGTGAGATGGAAACTACGGGCGATGGGACTATATAAGGACTGAACACCTTTTGGTAAGGAGAGCCGATTGACCGCCACCGAAAAGCTGAAACCCGCTCCATCAGGAGCCTCGGATCTGGCGCATATCGTACTGACATTTGATAATAACCGGCTGGCAAGTGCCCTGTTCGGTCAGTTCGACGAGAACCTTGCCCGCATTGAACAGAAACTGGGTGTGGATGTCCGATCCAAGGGCAACCAGCTTGCCATTCGCGGCGAACCCGGTGCGACGGAACAGGCCCGCAGGACTCTCGACCAGCTTTATGAACAGCTGCAGAAAGGCCATGACATCTCGGCGTCCGATGTGGATGGTGCCTTGCGCATGGCTATTGCCGCTGACGATCAGTTGACGCTTCCCACCATGGAAAACAAGAGCAAGATGGCTGCTGCCCAGATATCGACTCGCAAGAAAACCATTTTTGCCCGCACGCCGACGCAGGATGCCTATATGCGGGCGCTTGATCGCTCCGAAATGGTGTTCGGTGTTGGACCTGCCGGTACCGGCAAGACCTATCTGGCTGTGGCCCATGCTGCCATGCTTCTGGAACGCGGTCTGGTGGACCGGATCATTCTTTCCCGTCCAGCTGTCGAAGCGGGCGAGCGTCTGGGCTTCCTGCCCGGCGATATGAAGGAAAAGGTCGATCCCTATCTGCGCCCGCTCTATGATGCGCTCTATGACATGATGCCTGCCGACAAGGTGGAACGGGCGATTGCTGCCGGTGTGATCGAAATTGCACCGCTGGCCTTCATGCGCGGACGTACGCTGGGCCACTCTGCCATCATCCTCGATGAAGCGCAGAACACGACAGCCATGCAGATGAAAATGTTCCTGACCCGTTTGGGTGAAAACGGCCGCATGATCATTACAGGCGATCCGAGCCAGGTCGATCTGCCACCCGGCCAGAAATCCGGCCTTGTCGAGGCACTGAGAATTCTCGAAGGCGTTAGCGGCATTGTCACCGTTCGGTTCTCAGACGTGGACGTTGTCCGTCATCCGCTCGTAGCGGCAATCGTCCGGGCCTATGATAAGGAAGGTGCCAAGCCCTGAGATAGCTTCGATCATTTCACTCCGATGGTCATGGGGTTCGTCGGGGGAATGGTCGATATTCTCTGATCGCTGGTGATATAACTTTGATCGATATCGATATTCTGGTTGAGACAGACGGCTGGGCAGATGAGTCGGAACTGCGCACGTTTGCAGAACGGGCCATTGCTGCTGCGTGGCAGATTCTCGACGGGGGCTCGCAGCCTGAAAGCGAACTCAGCCTCGTATTCACCGATGATGCGGCGATCCGCGCGCTTAACAATGACTGGCGCGAAAAGGACAAGCCGACCAATGTCCTGTCATTTCCGGCCTTCCCCATCAAGCCGGGTCAAAAGCCGGGGCCGATGCTCGGCGATATCGTTATTGCGCGGGAAACGGTCGAGCGCGAAGCGATTGACGAGCAGAAGCCGTTTGACCACCATCTGACCCACCTGATCGTGCATGGATTTCTGCACCTACTCGGTTATGATCATATTGTTGAGAGCGAAGCGGAAGAGATGGAGGGACTGGAGCGTAAAATTCTTGCGCATCTTGCCATTCCCGACCCATATGCGCTATCGGTCTCTGACGATCAATCCGATTGAGGACCATGTCTGACACGTCGCACCAGAACGATCCTGCCGCACCCGCAAAGGGCATAACCGGGCAGGAGAGTGACGCCGAGGGGCAAAGTAGCACCAGAGCGCCCGCCACTGAAAAGCGCTCGCTTCTCACTGCAATTTTTCCATTCCTGCGCGCTCGCCCGGGTACATCCTTGCGAGAGGATATCGATGCGGCGCTGGCTGGCACCGATCATGGCGATACGGCATTCTCGCCGGAAGAACGCGCCATGCTGCACAATATCCTGCGCCTGCGCGAATTGCGCGTGGAGGATGTGATGATTCCGCGTGCCGATATCGAAGCTGTGGATATCACCACAACCCTTGGCGATCTGCTTGAGGTTTTCGAAAAATCCGGCCATTCGCGCATGCCTGTCTTTGCTGAAACGCTGGATGATCCGCGTGGCATGGTCCACATCCGGGATGTGGTCAATCACATCACCAAGATTTCGCGGGTGAAGACCCAGCGGCGTACGTCGGCCAAGGCACCGAAAGCGCCCGCTGCTGCCAAGTTTGATCTGGGCAACGTCGAACTGACCAAGACGATTGCCGAACTCAGCCTGATGCGCCCGATTCTGTTTGTGCCGCCTTCGATGCTGGCCAATGATCTGATGGGCCGCATGCAGGCGCAGCRCATCCAGATTGCGCTTGTCATCGATGAATATGGCGGTACCGATGGTTTGGTATCACTGGAAGATATTGTGGAAATGGTCGTCGGCAATATTGAAGACGAGCATGACGACGATGAAGTGATGATCATGGAAGAGCCGGAAGGTATCTTCATTGCCGACGCGCGTGCCGATCTTGAAGAGATCGCCGCAAAAATCGGCTCGGGCTTCGTGGTTGGCGAACATGGCGAGGATGTGGATACGGTCGGCGGTTTGATCTTCTCGATCCTTGGGCGCATTCCCGTGCGCGGCGAAATGGTGCAGGCGGTTCCCGGCTATGAGTTCCATGTGCTGGAAGCCGATCCGCGCCGTATCCGCAAGGTTCGCATCGTACCACTGCGCCATGCCGAGCGCCGTCCGCGCACCCCGCGGCAAGGCGCGGCGGATGAACCTGCCGAAATGGACGAATGATTGGCGCAAGTCTCACCGACTAAGACTGAAGAAAAATCAGAAAGGGTGGGGCTTGGCATGATCCAGCGTCTGGCCGGTAAAATCATCCTTCTATGGGGATGGAAGCGTATTGCGCTGGCCTTTCTCATGGGCGCTCTGGCGAGTTTCGCACTGCCACCCTATGATTTTTTTGCCGTTTGCTTCGTTTCCTTTCCTGTTCTTGTCTGGCTGATCGATGGTGCCGTTGATAATGCGGGGGCAGGTCCCATTCGCAGGCTGTTGCCAGCGGCCATGATCGGCTGGTGGTTCGGCTTCGGTTATTTTGTTTTCGGGCTCTGGTGGATTGGCAATGCCTTGCTCGTCGATGCCGCCAATTTCGCCTGGGCTATTCCATTGGCGATCCTTGGATTGCCTGCGGTTCTTGCCATTTTCTACGCTTTTGCGGCTGCATTGGCCCGGTTCTTCTGGAGTGAAGGGCTTGGGCGTATCCTGTCACTGGCATTCGCTTTTGGCGTTGCAGAATGGCTGCGCTCCTTTGTTCTGACCGGCTTTCCATGGAATGCCATTGGCTATGCAGCAATGCCGGTTCCAGTGCTCATGCAGTCGTCGGTCATTGTCGGGCTGCTGGCAATGAATGCGCTGGCTGTGCTGGTATTCTCCATGCCCGCTCTATTGGCGGGTCGCCGGGATATCAGGACGGGCGTGATTCTGGCGTTGGTTCTGGTCTGTGCGCATGCCGGTTATGGATTCTACAGACTGCAGACGGCGAGCCTTGTGGCCAAGGGTCCGAACGTGCGTATTGTCCAGCCGTCCATCGCGCAGGACCTCAAATTCGATGCAGGTGCTCGCCGCGATATTTTTGACAAATATCTTGGTATGAGCGCCCAACCGCCAAAAGCGGGGGTCGCCAAACCGGATATTATCGTCTGGCCGGAGACCGCTGTTCCCTATATTCTGACCAAGACGCCGGATGCTCTGCAGGCTATTGCCGACACGCTTGATGATGGACAGATGCTGCTCGCAGGCGCTATTCGCATGGAAGAGCCGGGCGGCAATCAACAGCCGCTTTATTATAATACGATATATTCCATCAACGGCGCGGGCGAGATTGTCGGCGCGGCGGACAAGGTGCACCTCGTTCCTTTTGGCGAATATCTGCCGCTTGAAGGTATTCTGCGCAGTCTGGGCGTCAGTGAGGTTGTGGAAATGCCCGGTGGCTTTACATCAGGAGCGTCGCGGCAATCGCTGAAGGTGAATGATCGTTTCGTTGCCCTGCCATTGATCTGTTACGAGGCAATTTTTCCCGCTGAACTCGGTTATCAGGGAGCCCCCGCAGATGCGATCATCAATGTGACCAATGATGCATGGTACGGTGATACGCCGGGGCCATACCAGCATTTTCGTCAGGCGCAGTTGCGTGCTGTCGAGCAGGGCTTGCCACTGGTTCGCGCAGCCAACAATGGGTTGTCGGCAGTTGTCGATCCTTATGGTCGAATCATTGACGCTTTGGCACTGGATGCCGTTGGCGTTATTGACGCGGCGCTACCGGGTAAGGTTCAGCTACCATTAAGTGAAGCCTTACGCAGGTTTCAATTTCTGATTGTACTCAGCGTGTTTTTTGCTGCGGTACTGGCGTATTTTTACCGTGACAGAAGGCGTCTTGGTTGACTTTTATGTCGTTGCCCTGTCGAATACCTGTATATTTGGTCTGTTGATACATTGATGATAAAATTAGTTTTCAGCCCCATTTCATACGAATGAGATTTTCATGCCCGATAATAAAAAGCGACCGAACCCAGTTGACGTCCATGTGGGCGCGCGCATCCGTTTGCGCCGCAACATGGTTGGTCTAAGCCAGGAAAAACTTGGCGACAGTCTGGGAATTACTTTTCAGCAAATTCAGAAATACGAGAAGGGCGTCAACCGTGTCGGCGCCAGTCGTCTGCAAGCGATCGGTAACGTTCTCAATGTGCCGGTCACGTTCTTCTTTGACGATATGCCCGAGCAGCCGGATAAACCGCAGGGTTTCGAAGAGGAAGGTGACAATACCTATGTGGTTGGCTTCCTCAACAGCTCGGAGGGTATCCAGCTTGCGCGTGCCTTTGCAAAGATTGGTGACCCCAAGATAAGGCGCAAGATTCTCGACCTCGTCCGGACTTTGAGCCATGAGGAAGATTCAGAATAGCAAAAATTCTGTGCAAACTGAGCTTTCTTTCCGGATTGTAGAAAAAAAATCTTCCAATGCTGTTTGTTTGAAAACGAAAGCAATTGACTGAATCCTTCGCGCTTGGCAAACACTACGCATGCTCGTTCCCTGCGGATAGAGCGCATATTTGTTTCAAGAGGGGTTCCCCGTGACACGCAGTTCCTACCTTTTTACCAGTGAGTCCGTATCGGAAGGTCATCCAGATAAGGTTTGTGACCGGATTTCCGATGAAATCGTCGACATGATCTACAAGGAAGCGAAGAAGACGGGTGTTGATCCGTGGACTGTGCGCATCGCTTGCGAAACCTTGGCGACGACCAACCGAGTCGTTATCGCCGGTGAGGTGCGTGTTCCCGATACGCTTCTCAAGAAGGACAAGAGCGGCGCGGTTGTCCATGACGCCAAGGGTCATCCGGTCATCAATCCAGCCCGTTTCCGTGCGGCGGCGCGTCGTGCGATCCGTGATATCGGTTACGAGCAGGAAGGTTTCAGCTGGAAAACTGCCAAGATTGACGTGCTTTTGCATCCTCAATCGGCCGATATCGCACAGGGTGTCGACAATGCCGCCGACCGGCAGGGCGAAGAAGGTGCAGGCGATCAGGGCATTATGTTCGGTTATGCCTGCCGCGAAACCCCTGACTTGATGCCAGCGCCAATCTATTACTCCCACAAGATTCTCGAGCTGCTTGCCGAGGCTCGTCACAGGGGCGAGGGCGATGCCGGACGGCTTGGCCCCGACGCCAAGAGCCAGGTTACGGTTCGTTATGTCGACGGCGTTGCCGCAGAAGCCACACAGATCGTCCTTTCGACCCAGCATCTCGATGCAAGCTGGGATTCCAAGAAGGTCCGCCAGGTTGTGGAACCCTATATCCGCGAAGCGCTGGGTGATCTCAAGATTGCGGATAACTGCGTCTGGTACATCAACCCAACCGGCAAGTTTGTCATCGGCGGACCCGATGGCGATGCGGGTCTGACGGGTCGCAAGATCATTGTTGATACTTACGGCGGTGCCGCTCCCCATGGTGGTGGTGCGTTCTCCGGCAAGGACACAACGAAGGTTGACCGGTCCGCTGCCTATGCGGCGCGTTATCTCGCCAAGAATGTTGTCGCTGCCGGCTTTGCCGATCGCTGCACGATCCAGCTGTCCTATGCCATTGGCGTTGCCCAGCCGCTTTCTGTTTATGTGGATCTGCATGGCACTGGCAAGGTGAGTGAAGATGCAATTGAAGGCGCCCTGCGCAAGGTCATGGACCTTTCGCCGACAGGCATTCGCAAGCATCTTGATCTGAACAAGCCGATCTATGCCAAGACCTCAGCCTATGGCCATTTCGGCCGCAAGCCGGGCCGTGATGGTTCCTTCTCCTGGGAAAAGACTGATCTGGCCAAGCAACTGAAGAGCGCATTGGCAGCGTAAGCCGCCCGTACGATTGATTGTAATGATGACAGAGACAGAAGAGCCCAGACGCGAGCGTTCGACGGAAGCCTTTTTTGGCAGACGCAATGGCAAGACGCTGCGGCCCTTGCAGCGGTCCATTCGCGATGAACTGCTACCGTTGCTCAAACTGGATCTGTCGGAACCTGCACCAAGCGACCTTCGCAGTTTGTTTACTGCGGAGGTCGACAAGGTCAGGCTGGAAATTGGCTTTGGTGGCGGTGAGCATTTGCTGCATGAGGCCGCACGCTTTCCCAAAGCTGGTTTCATAGGCGTCGAACCTTTCGTCAACAGCATGGCGAAGCTCGTCGTCGATCTGCATGAGAACCCGTTGCAGAACATCCGTCTTTACGATGACGATGCGACGCAGGTTTTGGATTGGTTACCGGAAGCATCGCTTGATGGCATTGATCTCTTCTATCCAGATCCCTGGCCGAAAAAGAAGCACTGGAAGCGGCGTTTCGTCAGCCAGAAAAATCTTGATCGTTTTGCCCGCGTATTGAAGCCGGGTAGTCCATTCCGCTTTGCGTCCGATATCAACACCTATGTGAACTGGACACTGCAGCATTGCCGCATTCATAGCGAATTTGACTGGCAGGCCGAAACCTCTGCTGATTGGCATACGCCCTACGAAGCCTGGCCCGGCACGCGCTATGAACAGAAGGCGCATCGCGAAGGCCGCATTGGCGCTTATCTGACTTTTTTGCGCCGCTGATTTTGGTGTTTCGGGCAATATTTGCCTGTTCTTCATTGCCTATGACAGCTTCCAGACAGTTTTCTCATATCAATTTGAAGATGAGGAGACCGCTGGGAGGCTGTCCGTAGTTATATTGTTGTGCTTGAGTTCGACGCTCGCCGTCAATTCATGACTTTGACTGTTGCCAACTCCCGGCTTCTTCAAAGGACCAGCAAAAACAGACGGCGGAATGCTGTCACGGGAGGATTTCTACAATGCGTAAAATGTTGCTTGCTTTCGTCGCGACCGGCGCACTGATTGTGTCAGGTGCGGCTTTCGCTGCAGACTATAAGATCATGGCACCTGCGGCCMCTGGTGGTGGCTGGGATCAGACGGCGCGTACGATCCAGACCGTATTGCAGGATGAGAAGATTTCCAAAAGCATTCAGGTGGTCAATGTTCCGGGTGCTGGCGGCACCATCGGTCTTGCTCAGTTTGCCAATTCGGCAAAGGGTGATCCGGCACAGCTGATCGTCGGCGGATATGTGATGGTCGGCGCTATCCTCACCAACGACTCACCTGTTAATCTGACACAGGTCACTCCGATTGCCCGCCTTACCGGTGAATTCGAAGCGCTGGTTGTTCCGGCAGCATCCCCGATCAAAAATATCGCTGATCTTGTTGAGAAGCTGAAATCTGATCCCGGTTCTGTTTCCTGGGGTGGTGGCTCGGCTGGCGGCACGGATCACATTACAGCTGGCTTGATTGCCAAAGCGGCGGGCGTTGATCCAACCAAGGTCAACTACATTGCCTTCTCCGGCGGCGGAGAAGCACTGGCTGCCATTCTCGGCAATCAGGTAACCGTCGGTATTTCCGGTTATGGCGAGTTCGAATCGCAGATCAAGGCTGGCACACTGCGCATTATCGGCATTTCCAGCGATGCAAAGGTTGCTGGCATTGATGCGCCGACGTTCAAGGAAGGCGGCGTAGACGTCGCCATCCAGAATTGGCGCATGGTTGCGGCTGCCCCCGGTATCTCCAAGGAACAGGAAGCCGCTATCGGCGCTGACGTTGAAAAGATGGTGAAGTCGAAGACATGGCAGGATCAGCTTGCTGCCAAGGGCTGGGCCAATACCTATCTTGCCGGTGATGCATTCAAAGCGCAGCTCGCCAAGGACACGGAAGCAACGTCAGCGATCCTGAAAGATATCGGCCTTGTAAAATGACAGACAAGCCAACCACTTCGCAAACGCGCCGCCCTGATCGGGCGGCGCTGGTTATTGCAGCCGTTCTGGCCATCATCGCGGCTGTCATTGTCTACAGCACGGCGACCGCCCATGGCGGAAGCTCGACACGCATTGGCCCCGGCGCTTTCCCTTATGCCATCGCCGCCTGCTTGTTTGTATTGGCCATATGGACCGGTTTTGAAGCCCGTCGTGGAGATTTTCCCGCGCGCGAGGAACAGGAATTCGGTCCGGTTTTCTGGATTGTTGGCGGACTTGCCGCCCAGATGCTGCTTCTCAACACCGTCGGCTTTTCCATTGCAACGGGCCTCCTGTTTGCAGCGACCGCGCGTGGGTTCGGTAAGGGGCCGCTCTGGATGACAGTTCCAATCGGCATCGTCCTTTCCTTTGTCGTATGGGTGATTTTTGCCAAGGGGCTGCAATTGTCGCTTCCGGCCGGGCCACTTGAGCACCTCATTTAAAGGGCATCATAGCCATGGATACATTCACACTCTTGGCCCACGGCTTTCTCGTCGCACTGGAGCCGATGAACCTGTTTTATGCGTTGGTGGGTGTCACGCTGGGCACAGCCGTTGGCGTCTTGCCCGGTATCGGGCCAGCGCTGACTGTCGCGCTGCTTCTGCCTGTAACCTACAAACTTGATCCTGCAGGGTCGCTCATCATGTTTGCCGGTATCTATTACGGCGGCATGTATGGCGGTTCGACCACATCCATTCTTCTGAATACGCCGGGGGAAAGCGCGTCCATCGTTACGGCGCTGGAGGGCAACAAGATGGCCCGCGCCGGGCGCGGGGGACCTGCGCTGGCAACAGCTGCCATCGGCTCCTTCGTTGCCGGTCTGATTGCGACGCTGGGCCTTGCGCTGATTGCGCCGACCATCGTCAAATTTGCCCTGTCGTTTGGGCCTGCCGAATATTTCGCTTTGATGATTCTTGCTTTCATGACCGTATCGGCTGCCTTCGGCGATTCCACGCTTCGCGGCCTGACAGCGCTGTTTCTCGGTCTCGCCCTCGGTCTGATTGGTATTGATCTTCAGACCGGGCAGGCGCGGTTGGCCTTCGGCATTCCGGATTTGCTTGATGGGGTGGAAGTGACAACACTTGCCGTTGCGCTCTTCGCTATCGGTGAAACGCTGAGTGTGGCGGCTGCGCGTGGTGGCGGCGATGAAAAGATCGAGCCGGTCAAGGGTTCTGTCTGGATGAACCGGGAAGACTGGTCACGCTCATGGAAACCATGGCTGCGCGGCACGCTTATCGGCTTCCCGATTGGTGCCATGCCCGCCGGTGGTGCGGAGATTGGCACATTCCTGTCTTACTCGGTGGAAAAGCAGCTGGCGAAAAAGCCGGAGGAGTTCGGTCATGGCGCGATTGAAGGCGTGGCTGGTCCAGAGGCTGCCAACAATGCATCGGCAGCCGGAACGCTGGTTCCTCTCCTGACACTAGGCCTGCCAACGACGGCGACTGCTGCCATCATGCTGGCGGGTTTCCAGCAATTCGGTTTGCAGCCGGGACCGCTATTGTTTGCGACAAATCCGCAAATCGTCTGGGGCCTGATTGCCAGCCTGCTGGTCGCCAATTTCATGCTGCTGGTGCTCAACCTGCCGCTGATCGGCCTTTGGGTGCGCTTGCTGTCGATCCCGAGGCACTGGCTCTATGCGGGCATTCTGGTGTTCGCAACGCTCGGCACTATCGGCGCCAATCCCTCGACATTCGAGCTCGGCATGCTGCTGGTGTTCGGTATTCTGGGATATATCCTGCGGCGCTTCGGTTATCCTATCGCACCGGTTGTCGTCGGCCTGATCCTTGGACCGATGGCTGAACAGCAATTGCGCCGCGCGCTGGCGATCAGTCAGGGCGACGTCACCGTTCTGGTGGGTTCGCCCATCGCGATCATACTGCTGGTTCTGGCTGTTTGTGCTGTGGTTGTGCCGTTGATCTTGCGGGCACGGGGCAAAGGCAAGGTACTGTCGCAGCTTGCCGCAAACGAAGACTGATCAGCGACCAGCCTCAGTCCACCGGATATGAGAGCTTGCGCCTTATTGACGGCGCGATGCTTTAGTTCCGGTGGATAGCGCTGAACTGAACAGGGTCAATGCCAAGATTGCGCAGGTCGGATGCAACTGGCTGGTGACCGATACGTGT
This sequence comes from Phyllobacterium sp. TAF24, assembly GCF_052113785.1. Taxonomy (NCBI): domain Bacteria; kingdom Pseudomonadati; phylum Pseudomonadota; class Alphaproteobacteria; order Hyphomicrobiales; family Phyllobacteriaceae; genus Phyllobacterium; species Phyllobacterium sp. TAF24. The sequence goes on from NZ_JBFRDN010000005.1 coordinate 144,557, forward strand.
TGCAGAAGCAACAGCGACGGCACTGCCGAATACATTGAGAAAGCGGCTGATCTTGTTAGGCATATGTCTCGTGGTCATGGCTCATTCCTTTCGCAGTTATATTGCGATGCAGCATAAATAGGTGAGTTGACCTCAAATGGTTAGTCCCCCAGGCGCAGGGCAGCCATGCGAAAATGCATTGCGATGGCCAGATTCGGGCATTTTGGCCCCTCATAAAAGCCTCAATCTACCTGTCCGGACCGTTTTTGACTGCCTTGGRCTTCTGCTGCGTTTCTCAGCGCAACACGTTAGACAGATTGGTAGTCTTCCGGTTTGAAAATCATCGAACTGTGGCTGATGTGTAGAAATTCGACACGGAGCTTGAAACTACCCCGTCATTTCGATATATAGAACTCATATTCTTGGTCGATAGAACAGGGGTGGGTCCACACAGGTCCCGCTCTTTTTTGTTTCTTGGGGCCGAAACAGGGAAAATTCTGCGTGACAGACGGCACCAAAACAGAACACGAAGCGGTTGATACAACTGCACATGAAGCGCGTATTATAACCGAGACGGGTATTGATGCCCGTGTTGCCGGAATTATCGAGCCGGTTCTCGAATCCATCGGTTTTCGCCTCGTGCGTGTTCGTCTCTCAGGCCTGAACGGCCTGACTTTGCAAATCATGGCCGAGCGCTTCGATGGCACGATGACCGTTGAAGATTGCGAACTGGTCAGCCGCACCATGTCGCCGGTGCTTGATGTGGAAGACCCCATCGACCGCCATTATCATCTGGAAGTGTCATCGCCCGGTATCGATCGCCCATTGGTGCGCAAGTCGGATTTCAACACCTGGTCCGGTCATATCGTCAAGGTCGACACATCGGCTGTTTTGAGCGGTCGGAAGAAATTCCGTGGCCGCATTGCTGCCGTTACCGAAGGCGCTGTCACGATAGAGAGCGATCAGGCGAGCTATGGTGATGAGCCGGTAATCGAAGTGCCTTTCGAGTTGATCTCGGATGCACGCCTCATACTGACGGATGATCTCATTCGCGATGCTTTGCGCCGCGACAAGGATTTGCGCGAAGGCAGGATTCCGGAGGAGGGCGCTGCTGATGAAGCAGGGTCGGCGGAATCTGCTGAGCAGGAACAGACTAAACAGGATTGATCTTCATACGCCGCGGGAGAAGCGGTGCGATGAACCCCAAGGGGAATTTCAAGGAGAAAGACATGGCAGTCAGTGCAAACAGGCTAGAACTTCTGCAGATCGCCGATGCGGTGGCCCGCGAGAAGTCGATTGACCGCGAGATCGTTCTTGCGGCAATGGCCGACGCCATCCAGAAGGCCGCACGTTCGCGTTACGGTCAGGAAACCAACATCCGCGCCGATATCAACGCCAAGACGGGCGAGATCAAGCTGCAGCGTTTGCTTGAAGTCGTCGACAATGTCGAAGATCCGGTTACGCAGATCAGCATGGATGCTGCCCGCGACCGTAATCCAGATGCGCAGCCGGGCGATTTCCTCGCCGATCAGCTGCCGCCGATGGATTTTGGCCGTATCGCTGCCCAGTCCGCCAAGCAGGTTATCGTGCAGAAAGTGCGCGAAGCCGAACGTGACCGCCAGTATGATGAATACAAGGACCGTGTTGGTGAAATCATCAACGGCAGCGTCAAGCGTGTTGAATACGGCAATGTGATCGTCGATCTTGGCCGCGGCGAAGCGATTGTTCGTCGTGATGAGCTGATCCCCCGCGAGACTTTCCGTTATGGTGACCGCGTTCGCGCCTATGTCTATGACGTGCGCCGCGAACAGCGTGGCCCGCAAATTTTCCTGAGCCGCACCCATCCGCAGTTCATGGCAAAGCTTTTCACCATGGAAGTGCCTGAAATTTACGACGGCATCATCGAGATCAAGTCTGTTGCCCGTGATCCGGGTTCGCGCGCCAAGATCGCCGTGATTTCCCGCGATTCCTCAATCGATCCTGTTGGTGCCTGCGTTGGTATGCGCGGTTCGCGCGTTCAGGCGGTTGTCGGCGAATTGCAGGGCGAAAAGATCGACATCATTCCATGGTCGCCAGAGCCAGCTTCGTTCATCGTTAATGCATTGCAGCCGGCGGAAGTTTCCAAGGTTGTTCTCGATGAAGATGCGGAACGTATTGAAGTTGTGGTCCCGGATGACCAACTATCACTAGCAATCGGTCGTCGTGGTCAGAACGTTCGCCTTGCATCACAGCTGACAGGCTGGGATATCGATATTCTCACCGAGCAGGAAGAATCCGAACGTCGCCAGAAGGAATTCGTCGAGCGTTCGAACCTGTTCATGGAAGCGCTTGATGTTGACGAGATGGTCGGTCAGGTTCTTGCGTCGGAAGGTTTTGCCAGCGTCGAGGAAATCGCCTATGTAGATGGCGATGAAATCTCCTCCATCGATGGTTTCGATGAGGAAACGGCAAGCGAAATTCAGCAGCGTGCGCAGGAATATCTGGGTCGCATCGAAGAAGAGCGCGATGCCCGCCGCAAGGAACTCGGTGTTACGGACGAATTGCGCGACCTGCCAGGTATGACCAATGCCATTCTGGTTGCTGTCGGTGAAGACGGCGTCAAGACGATCGAAGACTTCGCCGGATATGCGGTGGATGAACTGACCGGCTGGCGTGAGCGCAAGGATGGTGAGACAATCAACCATTCGGGCATTCTCTCGGCTTTTGAAGTCAGCCGTACCGATGCGGAACAGATGGTTCTGACCGCCCGCCTCAAGGCTGGCTGGATCACCGAAGACGATCTGGTTGCTGTTGAAACTGACGAAGTGCCGGACGAAGAGGTCGCTGGCTGATAGCGAGAAGACCTTGTACGTGGAACCGGAAATGAACGACAGGACATGCATTGTCACGCGCGAAGGCGGTTCTGTCGATGACATGATCCGGTTCGTGGCAAGCCCCGATGGGACGGTTGTTGCTGATTTGAAGCGCAATCTTCCCGGCAGGGGGTGCTGGGTGAAGGCCGAGCGGCGTTATATTGATGAAGCGGTCAAGCGAAAGCTTTTCCCGCGTGCATTGAAAACCAACGTGACTGTCCCGGATGATTTCGGGTTGGTTGTGGAGCAGATGCTGGTAAAATTCGCGCTCGGCAGTTTTGGGTTGGCGCGCAAGGCCGGTGTTGTGGTAACAGGGGCCGCAAAAGTGGACTCAGCTATCCGCAGTGGCACCGCAGCGTTGGTTCTTCATGCCCGAGAAGCCGCCGAAGATGGCGTCCGCAAGCTTGACCAGGCCCGCCGTTCGGTAGTTTATGCCGGCGGACCGGAAATTCCCGCCCTTTCATTGTTTGAAAGCGATGAAATGGATTTGGCATTAGGCGGGGTAAATGTGATACATGCTGCCGTACTCAAGGGGAAGGCAGCTGCCGGGTTCATCAATCGAGCTCGGCTGCTACAGCATTTTCGCGATGGCCGTACGGATCTGGCCGACGCTAAAGCGGCACCTGCCGCGAAGGAAACGGAAACGGAATGAGCGATACAAAATCGACAGACGACAAGACGCTTGGCGTCAATAAAAAGACCCTGACCTTGAAGCGGCCTGGCGTTGAACAGAGTACAGTGCGTCAGAATTTCAGTCATGGCCGCACGAAGTCTGTTGTCGTTGAAACAAAGAAGCGCAAGTTTAGCCTACCGGATCAGAAGCCGGAGGTAACGCCTCCTGCTGCCCCGGCTCCGGCGCCCGCTGCATCCGCGGCGCCTGCGCCTGCGGCACCGGTTGTGCGGCCTGTAGCACCGGCTCCCCAGCCTGCGCCAGCCCCTGCGCCTGTTCAGACAGCAGCACCAAGCGCGCCAGCCCCAGCCCCGCGTCCGGCGGCACCTGCACCAAGTGCACCAGCAGCTTCTGCTTCCGCGAGCGCGCGTTCCGCTGCTCCGTCGCAGTCGCAGCGTCCTGCACAGCAGCCTTACCGGTCAGCAAGTCCTCGCCCGAACGATCGTTCAGGCATGGTCTTGAACACATTGTCGACTGCCGAGCTTGAAGCCCGCCGCAAGGCACTTGAAGGTTCAAAGGTTCGTGATGCCGAGGACCGGGCCCGTGCCGCTGTTGAAGCGACGCGCCGTGCGGAAGAAGATGCTCTGCGCGCCAAGGAGCGTGAAGCATCCGCCCACCGTCAGGCTGAGGAAGAAGAGCGCCTGCGCAAGGAAGCTGAAGCCAAGCATCGCTCGGAAGAGGAAGCCCGCAAGCGCCAGCCGGAAACAGCAAAAGCTGCCACCGAAGAGACGGCTGCTCCCAAGGGTCCTGTACGCAAGGCCGGTGGCGAGGAAGAAGAAGAACGTCGTGGCAGCAGTCCTGCCGGTGCGCGTCGTGGCAACAGCAGTGCTGCTCCGGCCAAGCCGGAAGTGCGCACGCCCAAGGTCGTCAAGGGCGAAGACGAACGCCGTCGTGGCAAGCTTACTTTGGGCTCTGCGCTCAATGATGAGGGCCGCAGCCGTTCGCTTTCCGCCATGCGTCGCCGTCAGGAGAAATTCAAGCGCGGCATGCAGCAGGAAACACGTGAGAAAATTGCACGTGAAGTCATTCTGCCTGAGACCATCACCATTCAGGAACTTGCCCAGCGTATGGCCGAGCGTTCGGTCGACGTCATCAAGTACCTGATGAAGGAAGGCCAGATGATGAAGGCTGGCGACCTGATCGATGCGGATATGGCACAGCTGATTGCCGAGGAATTTGGCCACACGGTTCGCCGCGTTGCTGAATCCGACGTTGAAGAAGGTATCTTCAACGTGCAGGACGACCAGTCTTCCTTTGTATCGCGTCCGCCCGTTGTTACCATCATGGGTCACGTCGATCACGGCAAGACCTCGCTGCTCGACGCTATCCGCAAGGCGAATGTTGTATCGGGCGAAGCCGGTGGCATCACCCAGCACATCGGTGCCTATCAGGTTGAACAGAACGGTCACAAGATCACGTTCATCGATACACCAGGTCACGCCGCCTTTACGGCCATGCGTGCCCGCGGTGCGCAGGCAACGGATATTGCTATCCTTGTTGTCGCTGCCGATGACAGCGTGATGCCGCAGACGATTGAATCGATCAACCATGCCAAGGCAGCGGGTGTTCCGATCATCGTGGCGATCAACAAGATCGACAAGCCATCCGCCGATGCACAGAAGGTCCGCAACGGCCTGCTTCAGCACGAAGTTTTCGTTGAAACCATGGGCGGTGAAACGCTCGATGTGGAAGTTTCGGCCAAAACTGGCCTTGGTCTCGACAAGCTGCTTGAAGCCATCCTGCTTCAGGCCGAAGTTCTCGATCTCAAGGCTGATCCGACCCGTACAGCTGAGGGCGTCGTTATCGAAGCCAAGCTTGATCGTGGCCGTGGTTCGGTTGCAACCGTTCTGGTTCAGAAGGGCACACTCAAGCCCGGCGATATCATCGTTGCCGGTAGCGAATGGGGCCGTGTCCGCGCGCTCGTCAATGATCGCGGCGAAAACCTGAAGGATGCGGGACCGGCAATGCCGGTTGAGGTTCTCGGTCTCGGCGGACCACCGCAGGCTGGTGATCGTTTTGCTGTTGTTGAGAGCGAAGCCAAGGCCCGCGAGATTTCCGAATACCGTACGCGCCTTGCCCGTGAAAAGGTTGTGGCACGTCAGGCTGGATCGCGCGGTTCGCTCGAACAGATGATGAGCCAGTTGCAGGTGACAGGTCTCAAGGAATTCCCGCTGCTCATCAAGGGCGACGTGCAGGGTTCAATCGAAGCCATCGCCGGTGCGCTGGACAAGCTTGGAACTGACGAAGTTCGGGCACGCATCATCCATTCGGGTGCTGGCGGTATCACCGAGAGCGATATTGCTCTGGCTGAAGCTTCCAATGCTGCAATCATCGGCTTCAACGTGCGCGCCAACAAGCAGGCACGTGATCTGGCCGAACGTGAAGGCATCGAGATCCGCTACTACAACATCATCTACGATCTGGTGGATGACGTGAAGGCAGCCATGTCCGGTCTTCTGTCGCCGGAACGCCGCGAAACCTTCCTCGGCAATGCGGAGATTCTCGAAGTCTTCAACATTACCAAGGTCGGCAAGGTGGCCGGTTGCCGTGTTACGGAAGGCAAGGTTGAACGTGGTGCAGGTGTGCGCCTTATCCGCGACAACGTTGTCATTCACGAAGGCAAGCTCAAGACGCTCAAGCGCTTCAAGGACGAAGTCTCCGAAGTGCCTGCGGGTCAGGAATGCGGTATGGCGTTCGAGAACTACGACGATATTCGCGCAGGCGATACAATCGAAGCGTTCCGCGTCGAACACATTACCCGCACACTCTAATGCCCAGCCCTGACAAGGGCGGCGTTTAAATCATCGATAACAGGATCGCCGGACCAAAACCGGCGATCTCCTGTATGTTGGGATACGATTATTATGCCTCGTTCTGCTCTACCCGGCCCTTCTCAACGCCAGTTGCGCGTCAGCGAACAGGTGCGCCATGCGGTTTCTCAGGTGCTCCAGCGCGGTGAAGTCCGTGACGACACACTGGAAAACGCCGTCGTTGCCATTTCAGAAGTGCGCATGTCCAACGATTTGAAGATCGCCACCTGCTTTGTCTCGCCCATTGGCGCGAAGGATGGTGATGCGGTGATTGCCGCCTTGAACCAGCATGCGAAATTCATTCGCGGACGGGCGGGCGTTTTCCTCAAGCAGATGAAATATATGCCGGAGTTTCGCTTCCGTATTGATACGAGCTTCGACAATTACGCCAAGATTGATGCGCTGCTGCGCAAGCCTGAAGTGACCCGCGATCTCGACAATCATGACGATCATGATGACGATGACGGCGGTGATCCAAACCCCGGCGATGTGCCGGGACATGGCGGCGACGGTAATAACTGATGGCACGGCAGCGCAAGAAAAAGGGCCGTCCGGTATCCGGCTGGCTGATTTTCGACAAGCCGAAGGGCATGGGCTCGACCGAAGCCGTCTCCAAAATCAAATGGCTGTTCAAGGCTGAAAAGGCTGGTCATGCGGGCACGCTTGATCCGCTTGCATCCGGCATGCTGCCAATTGCGCTGGGTGAGGCGACAAAGACCGTTCCCTACGTGATGGACGGAACCAAGATATATCGTTTCACCGTCACCTGGGGTGCGGAACGCACCACCGATGACATGGAAGGCGAGATCACCGTCACCTCCGATACCCGTCCCGATAAGGCGGCGATTACGGCCATCCTGCCCAAATATACGGGTGTCATTCAGCAAACGCCGCCAAAATTCTCAGCCATCAAGATTGCAGGTGAACGTGCCTATGATCTGGCGCGGGGCGGTGAGGAAGTCGAAATTCCTTCCCGCGAAGTGGAAATCGACCGGCTTGACCTGATCGGGCAGCCTGATGCATTGACCGCGATTTTCGAGGTCGAGTGTGGCAAAGGCACCTATGTACGCTCGCTGGCGCGCGATATGGGGCGCGACCTTGGCTGCTACGGCCATATTTCTGATCTGCGCCGCATTGAAGTTGCACCCTTCGACGAGCAGGATTTCGTCACCCTGGCAGAGCTGGAAGCTGCCCATCCGCCGGTTCCCGCCGAGGATGATGAAGGCGCTGATAATTCCTATGAAAGCATCGTAGCGCGTTTTTCGGTGATGGATGCGTTTCTTATCGATACCGGCGCTGCGCTGGAAAGCCTGCCTCAGGTTGCTCTTTCCGATGATCAGGCCCACCGCATCCGCATGGGTAATCCAGTGATCCTGCGCGGCCGCGATGCGCCTGTTGAGGCTGATGAAGCCTGTGTGACCAGCAAGGGCAAGCTTCTGGCTATCGGTTTCATCGAACAGGGCCAGTTCAAGCCAAAGCGCGTTTTTAACGCCTGAGCGTTAGCTGCGGTTACGCCAGCGATACCATTTTTGCGTGGTTCGTGGTTCGACAAGCTCACCATGAGGGAGAGTGAGGATGCAACGCTAAGCGCCAAAATTTCACATCACAAATATTGCAGCGCAAAGGTTGCAGAATATGGCTCCCTTGCATCACCCCTCTCCCTCATGGTGAGCTTGTCGAACCACGAACCACGTACCTGCAGGATAGAGTTGCCAAGTTTCACCCCCTCTGTCCTGTCGGACATCTCCCCCACAAGGGGGGAGATCAGCTGGCAATACTATTTCCACCAATCTTCAGCATTGCAATTTGCGCGAAAGCGTTTGTGTCAATGTGATCTCCCCCCTTGTGGGGGAGATGTCCGACAGGACAGAGGGGGGTGAAACCCCGCAGAACCATATATAGACCCAATCTAAGCTTTCACATAAACCCAGGCATCAATCCCCGACTTCAACCGCACCTCGATGCGTTTATAGTCGGAGACTTCGTATGCATCGGCGGCCGCAAGCTCAGATTCTGTTATCTGGAAAACCGTTCCAGCCACCTCGTCCCCGCTATCACCACTCGGCACAACTATGGGATGAAAATTGCTCCCGCTGGCACGGATGACATCAGGATCGGTGATCTCGATCATCGACTGCTTGAAGCCCGGCATCGCATCCGGCGAGCCAACCAAACGGCGGCCAAAGGACGACAATTGCACGCCTTCCTGCTGCAAGGTGCCGTAGGAAAAGAGGTGAATTGCGGTGGCGTCATTCATGCGTCGCGAGTCTCCTTGCTCTCTATCCTTATTGGCTGACATCATTCCTTGACGCAACTGTAGGCTGCCGTGTCATAGGGCAGCGTCACTTCTGTCCTGCCTGAAAGCGATGGTTCGCTCGCTATGATTGCCCGCACATCAGTGGCGACTTGTTCCTGTTTTTCCGGTGGCAAGGCCGCGATGAAGCTGGTTGATAACACGCGATTGACAAGGACATCCTCCGGGGACCCGATATGACTATTGGGAAAGTGTTGTTCCTTGAGAGCGCCGAAACCTTTGAAGGGAAAAGGTTTTTTCCAGTCGCCACTGCCATGGCGCGGTGTGTCGCCCTCATAGGGCTTGAAGATATCGGCAAGTCTTGCCACCCAGGGAAGCCGCTCGTCCCGCGTGTTCCAGATCAGCCCGAGATGTCCGCCGGGCTTGAGTACGCGGTGGATTTCAGTGAGGGCCGCTTTCGTCGCAAACCAGTGAAACGCCTGTGCACAGACAACGGCATCAACCGATGCGTCGGCGAGGGGAATCGATTCCGCCGTGCCCGCTATCGCTGTGATATCAGGGTGTTTCTCTGAGAGTTTCTGCAGCATTTCGGGCACCGGTTCGACCGCAATGGCGGTTGCGCCTGTTGCGATGAGTCGGAGGGTGAATTTGCCGGTTCCGGCTCCAAGATCAACCACGGTCTTACCCGCCGTCAGATGAAGCTCATCATGCAACCACGCATCGAGTGCAGGCGGGTAGTCCGGCCTGCCGCGCACATAACTATCCGCCTTTGCAGCAAAACCGACGGCGGCAGCCTGATGAATGGTATTCATGATTTCACTCCGGATTGGTGGCGAGGAGAAACATTATGGAAACGAGGATAGGCGGAATCGAGGCAAAGGCGATCCTGCCACGCTCATGCCGGAATTCATTTCTATTGTAAGATGGCAAAATGAATATGACCGTTTTGCCCCACGTTCGACTGCTGAAAAGCCCTCGAATCATTTGCGGCTGGTAATTTGTCACATTTTCGACTATACGGCCCGCAGCGATAGGCATTGCCTCCGCTTTAACCGGCCCCCGCTGGACGACATCCCGGCCGTGGGCATCCCGTTTTTCCCTTCAAAAGAAAGGATATACGATGTCGATTACCGCTGAACGTAAGCAGGCACTGATCACTGAATATGGCACAAAGACAGGCGACACCGGTTCTCCGGAAGTCCAGGTTGCTGTCCTGACAGAGCGCATTGTTAACCTGACCGAACATTTCAAGGACCACAAGAAGGATAACCATTCCCGCCGTGGTCTGCTCAAGCTCGTTTCGACCCGCCGCAGCCTTCTTGATTATCTCAAGAAAGTTGATCAGGGCCGTTACCAGACGCTGATCGAAAAGCTCGGCCTGCGCCGTTAATAACGGATTAGACCGGCGGTTGCGTTCATTCGCTCCGCCGGTTTCGTTCATTCCGAACAGGGTGAACACTGACTCATGCGACACGTCATGGGGCAGGATTGCAGGCAACTCGGATAGGCGAGTTGCACGTTGTCTTGCCCGTGATTGGTCAAAACGAAACGGAAGAATAACGCTGCTATCCAAAGGGATGCGCGTTTGTCTCCACTCAAGGACACAGTATGTTTAATCAACACAAAGTTGAAATCGAATGGGGCGGTCGTCCGCTCATTCTGGAAACGGGCAAGATTGCCCGCCAGGCAGACGGCGCAGTTCTCGCCACTTATGGCGAGACCGTGGTTCTTGCCACTGTCGTTTCCGCCAAGGAACCAAAGGCAGGTCAGGACTTTTTCCCCCTGACTGTAAACTACCAGGAAAAGACCTACGCAGCCGGCAAGATCCCCGGTGGCTACTTCAAGCGCGAAGGCCGTCCAAGCGAAAACGAAACACTCGTTTCCCGCCTCATCGACCGCCCGATCCGCCCGCTCTTTGCTGATGGCTACAAGAACGACACACAGGTTGTTCTGACCGTTATCCAGCACGATCTCGAAAACAACCCTGATATCGTTTCGCTCATTGGTGCTTCAGCAGCGCTGACACTCTCCGGCGTTCCCTTCATGGGCCCGATCGGCGGCGCACGCGTCGGCTACATCGGCGGCGAATACAGACTGAACCCGACCGTTGACGAAATGGTTGAGTCGAGCCTCGATCTTGTTGTTGCCGGTACAGGCGACGCTGTTCTGATGGTTGAGTCGGAAGCCAAGGAATTGGCTGAAGACGTCATGCTCGGCGCCGTTATGTTCGGTCACAAGAGCTTCCAGCCGGTGATCGATGCGATCATCAAGCTTGCTGAAGTTGCGGCCAAAGAGCCACGCGATTTCCACGCGGAAGACCTTTCCGCTGTTGAAGCTGCGGTTCTCAAGGTTTCCGAAGCTGACCTGCGCGCTGCCTACAAGATCACTGACAAGCAGAAGCGTTACATTGCGGTTGATGCTGCCAAGGCCAAGGTCAAGGCACATTTCTTCCCGGAAGGCGTTGAAGAGCCGGAATTCTCCTCCGAGCAGATCGCAACCGTGTTCAAGTCGGTTCAGGCGAAGATCGTTCGCTGGAACATTCTTGACACTGGCAGCCGTATTGATGGCCGTGATCTGTCGACAGTTCGTGCAATCGTATCGGAAGTTGGCCTTCTGCCACGCACCCACGGTTCGGCCCTGTTCACCCGCGGTGAAACACAGGCAATCGTTGTTGCAACGCTCGGCACCGGCGAAGACGAGCAGTATGTCGACTCGCTGACTGGCATGTACAAAGAAACCTTCCTGCTTCACTACAATTTCCCGCCTTATTCGGTCGGTGAAACAGGTCGCATGGGTTCGCCCGGTCGCCGCGAAATCGGTCATGGCAAGCTCGCTTGGCGCGCTATCCATCCGGTTCTGCCTGCCAAGGAACAGTTCCCCTACACGCTGCGCACGGTTTCGGAAATAACCGAATCCAATGGTTCGTCGTCAATGGCTACCGTTTGCGGCACATCGCTTGCTCTGATGGATGCCGGCGTTCCGCTGCTCCGTCCAGTTGCTGGTATTGCCATGGGCCTGATCAAGGAAGATGAGCGTTTCGCTGTTCTTTCCGACATCCTCGGCGATGAAGATCATCTCGGCGACATGGATTTCAAGGTTGCCGGTACTGAGAACGGTATCACAGCGCTCCAGATGGACATCAAGATCGACGGTATCACCGAAGAGATCATGAAGGTTGCTCTGGGTCAGGCAAAAGATGGCCGTCTGCACATCCTGACTGAAATGGCGAAAGCCATCACGGAAGGCCGTTCGGAACTTGGCGAATTTGCTCCGCGCATCGAAGTCATGAGCATTCCGACCGACAAGATCCGTGACGTTATCGGTTCCGGCGGCAAGGTCATTCGTGAAATCGTCGAAAAGACGGGCGCGAAGATCAACATTGAAGACGATGGCACGGTCAAGATCGCGTCCTCTTCTGCCAAGGAAATCGAAGCTGCCCGCAAGTGGATTCATTCGATCGTTGCTGAGCCTGAAGTCGGCGAAATCTACGAAGGCACAGTCGTCAAGACTGCCGACTTCGGCGCATTCGTCAATTTCTTCGGCCCGCGCGATGGTCTGGTCCATATTTCCCAGCTCGCTTCCGAGCGCGTTGCCAAGACCTCCGATGTGGTCAAGGAAGGCCAGAAGGTCTGGGTCAAGCTCATGGGCTTTGACGAACGTGGCAAGGTTCGCCTGTCGATGAAGGTTGTCGATCAGGAAACCGGCAAGGAAATCCTTCAGGAAAAGAAGCAGGCTGAAGAAGACGCTGAATAAGCATCTCGCTTTGACGTGATGAAAGCGCGCCCCTGTGGCGCGCTTTTTTCTTGGCGGGATTTCCTTGTCTGGCAATTTCGCCCTAGATTGACCTATTGATGAATGGACACTGCCATGGCCAACGGCGCACTCAAGACGCTTTTTCTGCCCTTTGAAGACAAGATATTGCCGCTCCCCGGTGCTGATAGCGCATGGCTCTTCCTTGGCGCCGAGGTGGACCGCGACATCAATCCCGCGTGGAAAGCTGCCCTGACAGCCCTCCAGCCGTTCAGGCCCGATTATCTCGCTTTGCAAAAGGCAGGCTTCAAGGCTGTTTCGCGTCTGGAAGGCAGCGAACGCTTCAACGGCGCGCTGATCCTGCTCGGCAAGCATCGTGGGCGCAATGAAGCATGGCTGGCACAGGCTCTGCGCCATGTGGATGCCGGCGGTCTGATTGTGGTTGGCGGCGACAAGAAACTCGGCATCGACAGTTTCCGCAAGACAGTCGAGAAATTTGCACCGGTTGCGGACCGTCTGTCCAAGAACCATGCGGTGGCGTTCTGGTTCACCCGCCCCGAGACTATCGACGATACACAGGTGCAGGCGCTTGTCGCCGAACCGACGCGCGTGGAAGAGCGTTTCACCACGGCCCCCGGCATGTTCTCCCATACCGCCATCGACAAGGGTTCTGCTCTGCTGGTGAAGCATTTTGCCGGACGTATAAGCGGCCATACGGCGGATTTTGGTGCAGGCTGGGGTTATCTTGCCAGCGAAGTGCTGAAGCATCCTGAAAAGCTTAAATCACTGGCGCTCTATGAAGCGGATTTTGAAGCACTGGAAGCGGCAAAGCAGAACCTTGCCGGATCAACGGAATTGCCGCTGTCATTCCACTGGCATGATGTGAACGGCGAAACCATCACCGAGATTTACGATACCATCGTCATGAACCCGCCTTTCCACGCGGGTCGCAGTGCCGATCCAAACATGGGGCAGGGGTTCATCGCCGCCGCCGCCAAGCGCATGAAGCCCGGCGGCAAGCTGCTGCTGGTCGCCAACCGCCAGATGCCATACGAGGCAAGCCTGAAGTCGCTGTTCCGCTCGGTTCTGCCGATAGAGGACGTGGCCGGTTACAAGATCATCGAAGCGAAGAAATAATCAGAGTCCAGACCCTAGTTCACCGCTCGTCTTCGGACACCGCAGAGCCGGGTTTCCTCAATGGCCGCCTCGCTCATCCACGCCATGGTTTTGAGGCTGACGACGATGCGTTCGAGAATGGCGGGGCGTGGTCCCTTGCGCCATATATCGCTGGAATAGAGCGCCTGCTGCGAACTGTTCAGATGATCAAGATTGTCATAGGCGCGCACGAGGTAATAGGCATCGGGGTGGTGTTCCGACTGGCCGAAGTCAACAATGTCCATATCGACAGCATTGTGTATCGGCAGGCTTTCTTCGCGCACCAGCTTATGAAACTCGGCACCTGTTCCCGGGCGCAGGCTGTAAATGAGTGTTTCAACGAGGCGCATGGTGGTTCTCCTGACATTCCTGACGAAAAAGGGAGGCCCACTTTCAACAAAAATCCCGCAAAACCAAGCCTGGCTTTGCGGGACTACTGTCAGTTCTGGCAGGAGGATTTATTCCTTGCCGTCGTCGGATTTCTTCAATTCTTCAAGCGTTGGCATCGATACGATGTTGTAGCCCGAATCCACATAATGGATTTCACCAGTTACACCGCTCGCAAGATCTGACAGAAGATAGAGAGCAGAACGGCCGACATCTTCAATATCAACAGTCCGGCGCAATGGTGCATTGCGCTTCTGGTAGGAGAACATGGCGCGTGCATCGCCAATGCCTGCACCGGCAAGCGTGYGCACAGGGCCAGCGGAGATCGCATTGACGCGGATGCCTTCCGGACCATAATCCGCCGCAAGGTAGCGCACCATGGCTTCCAGAGCCGCCTTTGCCACACCCATGACATTGTAGTTCGGCATGACGCGGGTCGAACCGCCATAGGTCAGCGTCAGGATTGAGCCGCCATTTTTCATCAGCTTTGCGGCGCGCTGCGCCACTTCCGTGAAGGAATAGGCAGAGATCACCATTGTGCGGCTGAAATTATCGCGTGTGGTCACATCCGCATAGCGGCCCTTGAGCTGTGATTTGTCGGAAAAGCCGATGGCATGCACAACGAAATCGATTGTGCCCCATTCCTTTTCCAAAGTTTCAAACACCGCATCGACAGTCGCAATATCCTCGACATCGCAGGCCAGCAGCAGTTTTGAGCCCAGCTGTTCAGCCAGCGGCGCAACGCGCTTGCCGAATGCGTCACCCTGATAGGTGAAGGCAAGCTCGGCACCATTATCGGCCAGTTCCTTGGCAATTCCCCAGGCAATGGAATGGCTGTTCGCGACCCCCATAATGAGACCGCGTTTGCCTTTCATCAGTTCACCCATATTCTTCCCTCTCAACCCTGGAACCGCTGGAATACCAGCGTTGCATTGGTGCCACCAAATCCGAAGGAGTTGGTCAGAACCGTATCCAGTTTGGCATTGTCGATCCGCTTGCGCACAATAGGCATGTCCTCGAATGCCGGATCGAGTTCTTCGATATTGGCGCTTTCAGCGATGAAATTGTGGTTCATCATCAAAAGCGAATAGATTGATTCGTGCACGCCAGTGGCACCCTGCGAGTGGCCGGTCAGCGATTTAGTCGCCGAAATTGGCGGGCAACCGGCTTCCGTCGTGCCAAACACTTCGCGAATCGCCTCGATCTCCTTGAGATCGCCAACGGGCGTCGATGTGGCATGCGGGTTGATGTAATCCACCTTGCCCTTCACGTTCTCGATTGCCATGCGCATGCAGCGGGCAGCCCCTTCGCCGCTCGGTGCAACCATGTCAGCACCATCTGAGGTGACGCCGTAACCGACAATCTCGCCATAAATCTTGGCACCGCGAGCCTTGGCGTGTTCCAGTTCTTCCAGAACCAGCACTCCAGCACCGCCGGAGATGACAAAACCATCGCGATTCTTGTCATAAGCGCGCGATGCAACCGCAGGCCGGTCATTGAACTTGGATGACATGGCACCCATGCCGTCGAAAAGCACAGAGAGGGTCCAGTCGAGATCTTCGCAGCCACCGGCAAACATCATGTCCTGCTTGCCGTAAGCGATCATCTCGTAAGCATTGCCGACGCAGTGATTGGAGGTCGCGCAGGCCGACGAGATGGAATAATTGACGCCCTTGATCTTGAACCATGTGGCAAGTGTTGCCGAAGCGGTTGAAGACATGGCTTTCGGCACAGCAAAGGGGCCGACCTTCTTGGACGAACCCGATTCGCGGGTTTTATCGGCAGCTTCCACGATCGTGCGGGTGGATGAACCGCCCGAACCCATAATGATGCCGGTACGTTCGTTGGAAATCTGGCTCTCATCAAGACCAGCATCGGCGATGGCCTGATCCATGGCCACATGGTTCCAGGCTGTTCCACCACCGTGGAACCGCAGTGCGCGGCGGTCGATCAACGTTGTCGGATCAAGCGTGGGAGCGCCGTGCACCTGACTGCGGAAACCGTATTTTGCATAGTCTTCGGCGAAGACAATGCCCGATTTCGCTGCACGCAGGGATTCCAGCACCTCCTGCACATTATTTCCGATAGAGGATACGATACCCATCCCCGTCACAACCACTCGCCGCATCGCGATCTCCTTGAAGGTATTGCGCTGCCCTATCAGGCCGCGCTTTCCTTGAACAGGCCAACCCGCAGGTCAGTTGCCTTATAGATAGTTTCGCCATCGGCTTTTAACCAGCCGTCCGCAATGCCAAGCACCAGCCGTCCGCGCATGACACGCTTGAAGTCGATACCATATTCAACAAGTTTGGTCTTTGGTGTGACCATACCGGTAAATTTCACCTCGCCTGTCGACAGGGCGCGGCCCTTTCCGGGCTCGCCCAGCCAGCCCAGATAGAAGCCGGTCATCTGCCACATGGCGTCAAGGCCAAGGCAACCCGGCATGACAGGATCGCCGATGAAGTGGCAGGGAAAGAACCAGAGGTCTGGCTTGATGTCGAATTCGGCGCGGATATAGCCCTTGCCGTTTTCGCCGCCGGTCTCGGAAATCTCGGTAATGCGATCGAACATCAGCATGGGTGGCGCTGGCAACTGGGCATTGCCCTGGCCGAACATCTCTCCGCGGGCACAAGCAAGAAGCTCTTCATACCCGTAGCTTGATTTCTGTTCTGGCATTCTGTCTCCCATCAATTGCTTCAATGCTGGCGCTTTTGCGCGGGCGGACCCTATCACAGAGTGTTTCTTGCTGAAAACGGTCTGTTGGCTTATCCCTAACGGAATGGCTGAATTGCAGCCTATTGATCGATTTCGCAAGACGGCATATATCAATGATGTAACACGATAGACAACAGTCTATGGTGAGACTTTTGATATCATTTAACGGAGTGGCAGACGGGCCATGCATATTTCTTATGAGATTGATGCCGACGTACCCTTGCAAGAGCGCCTGCGCTTTGCGGGTTTGCGTCCTACCCGTCAGCGTATTGCGCTTGCCAGCCTGATCTTTGCCAAGGGTGATCGTCACCTTTCGGCGGAAGAACTGCATGAAGAGGCGCTGGGCGCCAATGTGCCGGTTTCGCTGGCAACTGTGTATAACACCCTGCACCAGTTCACCCAGGCGGGAATGCTGCGCATTCTGGCTGTCGAAGGCGCAAAGACCTATTTCGACACCAATGTTTCCGATCATCACCACTTTTTCGTCGAAGGCGAAAACGAAGTGATCGATATTCCCGATGGCTCCGCCATGGTCGGCAGCCTTCCTCCGGTGCCTGAAGGCATGGAAATCGTCAACGTGGACATCATCATCCGCCTGCGCAAAAAGCGCGGCTGATTGATTTGATGTTTAGGCGTGTGTCCTTTTGGGCAGCGTCTTGAAATAGTACCTTGCGACATTTGCGAAGAGCGACGTTGCGCTGTCATCGCGATGATCGTGATAGGCGAGGGATATCTCAAGATTTCCCAAAGCAGGGTATCCGTCGGATTCATCAAGAGACTTGAACGACGACGTTTGTGTGCTGGCCGCCATTGCAGATACCACCGTGCCCGATGATACCGCTGCCAATATTCCAGCTTGGCTGGTGCTCTGATAGCAGATCGCATAATCCTTCTTTGCTTTTGCCAAGGTTTTCACGGCCAAATCCCGATCAGCACAACCTCTGGTAAACAGGGCCAGCGGCACGGGATTTGCCATATGGACATCGCTTGCCTTGGAACAAACCCATTGCAGCGGCTCTATGTGAAGCGTTTCGGAGATGATGTCAGCCGGGCAACTCTGTGTGAGAACCACATCCAAATCACCACAGGCAAAATCACCCCAGATTTTTTCGCTGTAGCCACAATGCAACTCGATCTGAAGATTCGAATTAGCCTCTCTGCACACGGCGAGTATTGGGGGAAGAAAACACGCCGCATAGGTGTCCGATGTTCCAATTCGCAAACAGTCAGTTGGCTGCGAACGGCGCAGCATTCCAGCCGCTTCATCGTTGATTGCAAGCATCTTTATCGCATAGGGCAGGAGTGCTTCTCCCTCTGCTGTCAAACTGATCCTGCCACGCTCCCGCACAAAGAGCTTCGCGCTTATGTTCGCCTCGAACCGCTGGATAAGCTGACTGACGGCAGATTGAACGCGATTGAGTTGCAATGACGCGCGCGAAAAACTTCTCAACTCAGCCACTGTTACGAAGGCGCGCAACTGCGAGGTATCCAGATCCATTCGTCAAATCCTGCATAAGGAGGCAATCATATTTTGTGATTGAGGAGATCGTTATTTCTAATTTTACGGGCAATTCTGAATGAATATTATGCCGGGTATCGTTCAAAACAATGGAAATCGAGCTGTCTGTGCGAAATCTCGTCAAGGTTGCTCCCGTGCTGTTTTTGCTCATGTGGAGCAGCGGAGCGATATTTGTAAAACTCGGTCTTGAGAACGGCTCTGTCTGGTCGTTCCTCGCATTGCGGGCCTGCGGCGCGCTGTTGGTGATTATAGTTGCAGGCAGCGTTCTGTTTCCAAAGGAAATACGTGAAACGCTCTCCGTTTCCAAAAAGCATATATTGAAATCCATGGTCGCCGGGCTGTTGCTGCAGGTGGCCTATCAGAGCTTCTTCTTTCTATCGATTGACCATCATTTGGCGCCGGGTACTCTGGCAATCATTCTGGGTCTTCAACCCATCCTCACGCCCATTTTTGCGCGGGAAGTTATTGGCATCAGGGGATATCTGTCGCTTGCCGTCGGTTTTGCGGGGCTTAGTCTGGTCGTTTACGGTGCCAAGGATGTAAGCGCCATAAGTCTGGGCGGCATTGTCTTTGCTTTTGCATCGGTTCTCGCGATCACGATGGGCTCTGTGTATCAAAAGCATTTGAACATCCATCCGATCGCGTCAGCGATTTATCAATACACTGCCGCTTCCATTGTCTTCCTGATCATTATTGCTTTTCAGGGATGGAATGTGGTGTGGACGGCTCAATTCGCCTTTTGCGTGGCGTGGATGGTGTGCGTTGTGTCCGTCGGCGCTGTTCTCCTGCTCTTTCATATGCTTTCCAATGAAGCCGCGAGCAAGGTAGGTGTTTTGTTCTATCTGGTGCCGATTTTTACCATGGTTTTTGATTATATTATTTTTGGCACCGTCGTGACGGGATTCACCGTTGTCGGCGTTCTCATTGTGATCTCGGCGATTCTTATGTTCCAGCGGTCGCAAAATCGACGTGGGCGCGAGATCGTATAAATCTAATTATCGAATTTCTCGCCGGGATAAGCGCCCCAAATATCCGATTGGCGCATCCAGCCGCTGGCACCGCTGAACACCAGCCGGCACCAGTCACCATTGCAATTTTTGAGAGTTGCCAGAACGCCGGGTTGTACCTGCGCCACAACATTCGCCTTGTCATCGGCGCTGCGATAGACATTCAGCATGACGTTGTCCTTGTCGCGCTGCCATGGTGCGGTCATGGCCGTGCGCTTGCCTGAGAGCAGGGACTGATAGACCCAGCCTTCTGTCCCTTCAGAATCGCGAATGCGCCGCCAATTGTCATATTCCTGCACGATTTCAACCGGCAGCCCGGATTTCAGGAACAGCCACGTCACGGCATAATCACGTCCGGGACCCACGCGCAAATTGACGCGGCCGGGTTTCAGGCTGACAAAACGCGGCAAAGGCAGGCCGCTCGGCCCCACCTGTTCCGCGGCTTGCGCCGTTGCAAAGCCCGGTATCGCGGCAGGCGCGGCCAGTAAAAAGGCCGATGCAATGCCTGCAGTCAGTGCGAAAGAACGAATAAATAAGATGCCCAACAAAACCAGTCCTTCATCATTCCCTGCTCTTTTCCGGCGATTATGCGGTTGAACGAGAAACGATCCCTATTTTTCTTTGTCTTTGATGCGCCGCCTTGATAGACAGGAAGCGGAGCTCAAGAGCGATTGCAGTTTGCAATGGTTTGGTTAAAGAGGTCTCAATACCATCGGAAAAAGGGAGGGGAATATTGGTTAGCAAAAAGCCTCTGGTCGTCATCACCCGAAAGTTGCCCGATTCCGTTGAGACGCGCATGCGTGAACTTTTCGAATCCAGATTGAATGTCGATGACCGGCGATTGTCGAAGGCGGAACTGATTGAAGCCGTCCAGCAAGCCAATGTTCTCGTGCCGACTGTCACCGACCGTATCGATGAGGAGATCATCAATGCTGCCGGTCCCAATCTCAAGCTCATCGCCAATTTCGGTAATGGCGTCGATAATATCGATGTCCCCGCCGCTGCAAAACGCGGCATCACTGTTACCAATACGCCCAATGTCCTGAGTGAAGACACCGCTGACATGACCATGGCGCTGATGCTGGCCGTGCCGCGCCGGCTGGTGGAAGGCGCGTCCATTCTTCTCGATGATGGCAAATGGGAGGGCTGGGGCCCGACCTGGATGCTCGGCCGCCGCATCTGGGGCAAGCGCCTCGGTATTGTCGGCATGGGCCGCATCGGTACAGCCGTTGCCCGCCGCGCCAAGGCTTTCGGCCTGTCGATCCATTATCACAACCGCAAGCCCGTCAGCCCCAAAACGGAAGCTGAACTGGAGGCTACCTATTGGGACAGTCTCGATCAGATGCTGGCCCGTATGGACATCATCTCGGTCAATTGCCCGTCTACTCCAGCGACGTTCCATTTGCTGTCGGCACGGCGGCTGGCGCTGATGCAACCATCAGCCTTTATCGTCAACACGGCTCGCGGCCAGATCATTGATGAACAGGCGCTTATTGCCCAGCTGGAAACTGGAAAACTCTCCGGCGCGGCGCTTGATGTGTTTGAGCACGAGCCAGCCGTCAATTCCAAGCTGCGCAAACTCGCCAAGGCGGGCAAAGTCGTCATCCTGCCGCACATGGGCTCCGCCACGCTGGAAGGACGCATCGATATGGGCGAGAAGGTGATCATCAACATCCGAACCTTCATTGATGGCCACCGCCCGCCTGATCGGGTTTTGCCGAATAGGGTTTAGCTGATTTTTATCGGGATTGTGGGGTGGTTCGTGGTTCGACAAAACACCCATGAGGCCCTTCGACAGGCTCAGGATGAGGGGAGCCATGTTCTGTAACCCTCGTGATCTACAAAGTTGGCGATTAGCCTTGCATCCACACTCTCCCTCATGGTGAGCTTGTCGAACCACGAACCACGAACCACGAACCTGCAGACAGCGCTACTGCACTGTAATCAACCCACCTGCATCTATCTGCAAAATCTTGTGGGACAGACACCCAAACGCCTCGCGATCAAGCTTCAACGCCATTGGCGTTACATGATCCATCTCCTGCGCAACGATCAGCCCAAGCAGAAGTATGGCATCCGGTTCATGCAGGATGATCGCTGCGGGCGCGAGGCCTGCGTAGACAAGTTCCAGAAGCACGGCGGCGGCGGATGAAGAACCGATGGTTCCCGGAATGCACAATACTTTTCCAGTGATCGCTACGCCATGCTGCGGGTGGCGCACGTCGGCGATCAGCCCTGTTTTAGGATTAACCCCGCCCCAGAAACTGATCGGGGCCGTCAGCACCAAGGCTTCGGCCTTTGCTGGCTTTCCCTTCACGAGGATCTCTGTCTGGAGCTGTGTCATGCGGCACCAAACATCGGACGCCCGGTTACGGCACTTTCCACGCATTCGGCCATGGAACCGTAAATGACTCCATACCCCGTATTCCCCGGTGCGTAATGCGCAAATTTGCCCGAATTGGTCATCAGCACCGCATTGTCGATAGCAGGCAGGATAGGCGTAACGACGACGCAGGTATCGGCAACGATGATGACGCCGCTTTTCTCCAGTGTCTGACGCTTGCCGCTGCTCTCCAGTGTAGCGAGCGCGTGGCGGCCGCTGCAGGCATAGAGTGGCACGCTCAGGCGACGCCCGGCGATCAGTGCCTCCAGACGATCAAATTCAGTGCGGGAAAGATGCGGGCTGCCAATCGCTACCGCATTGATGGTTTGCGCATCTGCCACGGTCGACAGTCTGCGGCGTGATTCTTTGATCATATCGCCGGTCACCTTGATCACCACTTCAGGTGTCTGATGGTGCAATGCTGTGGCAAGATCGGGCGCTTCAGGCGTGACACCCGCCACATGAAACAGCCCGACTGCACCCGCTGATGCCGAGGCTGCACCAAAGGCTTTCAATGCATCTTCTCCGGGATGATGGTCGATACCGGCGACAACGCCGACAGAATCTCCAACTTCCCGCCCGAACAGGCTGCCGAGAATCGGCCATGCTACTTCTGAATCAAGAAAGCTGACTTCAAGACCGGAGACATCAAATATGATTTTGGCCCGGCGGTTTTCCGGCTGGTGAAATCCATAATAGGGGGCATAACCTGATATCGCGCAGGCGATATCGAGAAAATCACCATAACGGTTGGTGCGCGCACCCAGAACGGAATTGCAGAAAACCACTGCATTGGACTCGCCCCAGGCAACATCACTGCCAAGAGCCGGGCGATGGCCCGCCTGATAGGGCGCACAGGTCCATGTCGGCTCGCAGCCCAGCGTCCGGTAGGCATCCATCATGCGCCGCGCCATGCCGCGTTCATGCGGCTCAAGCCTGTTTTTGGAGCAGCCGGTCAAGTCAAGCGAGCCGACATTGAGTGTCGCCCGCACGGCAACCTTCGCTCCGCCTTCCGCCAGTTTCTCGGCAAACAGCGTGCCGGAATCGCCGTGATAGAGAGCGCCATCAATGTGGGCGGATGCAATGGGGATGAGAGAGGGCGCGCCCATCAGCCGGGCCGTTGCGGCCACAATGCGCATGGCCATCGCCGCGCCTTCACCACGCGCGCCGCTGGCGATAGCCTGCTGCTCCGGTGTCAGCTCAAGCGGCATGGATCACGCTCACGCCGCGGCCCCGGCCGCACTTGCTCTGTATTTGATCGTCTCGAACCGCGAACTCAAAGCATCGTAAAGCAGCAGCTTGCCGATGAGCGGTTCACCCACACCGGTAATCAGCTTGATGACCTCCGTTGCCTGCAGACTGCCGATCACACCCGGCAACACGCCGAGAACGCCCGCTTCAGCGCAGGCAGGCACAAGTCCCGCTGGCGGCGGTGAAGGAAAGAGATCGCGATAGGATGGATTTTGCTCGCCCTTGGCGTTCTCCTCATAGGGTTTGAGCGTCGTCAAAGAACCATCGAAGCGCCCAAGCGCTGCTGAAACCAGCGGGCGTTTTCCTGCTGCACAGGCATCTGCCAGCAGATAACGTGTGTCAAAATTATCCGAACCATCAACGACGATGTGATAGCGGCTGATGAGATCTGAAACATTGTCGGATGCAACCCGTGTTTCATGCGCCTCAACCACTACGTGTGGGTTGATCGCAGCAATGGCCCGGGCAGCGCTTTCCACCTTGGCTGAACCGACAAGGTCCGTATCGTGGATGACCTGCCGTTGCAGATTGGACAGCGAAACCCGGTCATCATCGACAATGCCGAGCGTGCCGACACCGGCGGCTGCCAAATATTGCAGCACCGGTGCGCCAAGCCCACCAGCGCCCACGACAAGCACACGGGCGCGTTTGAGCTTTTGCTGGCCAGGCCCGCCGATCTCCGCAAGGATGATGTGGCGGGCATAGCGCTCAAGTTCAGCTGAGGTAAACGCTGGGTTTTCAGGTTCGGTCATGGCTTACTTTAGAACAAGATTGAGCCTGAAGGCAGCATCCGATTTGTATCAGGCGAGAAATTTCAAACCGGCAATACCGGATACAATCAGGCCGATACAGACAAGACGGATCACCGTTGCCGGTTCACCGAAGAGATACATGCCGAGTAGGGCAGTTCCAACCGTACCAATGCCGGTCCACACCGCATAGGCACTGCCCACGGGCAATTCACGCAAGGCAAGCCCAAGAATCACAACACTGATAACCATGCTTGCCCCGGTCAGTACCGAAGGCGTCAGACGGGTAAACCCATCCGTATATTTGAGCCCGATAGCCCAGCCAATTTCAAACAGTCCTGCGATAACGAGATAAATCCAGGCCATGACGACCATCCTTTTCCATATGCGGGCCGTCCCGGCTGTGTTCATCCGCTGCAAATCATGCCGCGTGGAGGGCGTCCTCCATGGCTCTATCTAGGCTGGGGCGAATGCGCAGGCAAGGGCTGAAAGGCTGAGTAATTTTGGTGTTTAACATCAAGGATAATGAATGGAATTGCGTCCATTCAGGCGAGATACAGCCTTATCGGGCTGGTCTTTTCCCGTTTCACCACGCCTTTGGCTTCAAGATCGAGCTGGACAGCCTTTGCCCACCATCCAGCTTTGGCACCGCCGGGAAATTGCTCCTGTGACAATACATCAGTCAGACGTTCACGAATTTCAGCCACGGTCAGGCCGGGCGTTGCTGCTGGCAGGACCTGCAGATATGCTTCTTTCATGGCATCGTACTTAGCCTGATCAAGGCGCTGTTTGTTGCCGGGATGGTTGACGTTCTCTACCTGCACTTTCTGTGACTGGGGCATTTCATTCTTTCCTTCTGACGTCCGCCCCACACCGGGCGTTGCTCAATAGGACGTATAGGCGGGTTAAAAACCGACAGCCGTACGAAAATAGCTCAAACCAATCGCGGCCAACGGAAGCCGCGACGTCTGTTAGCTGGTGATTACGCTCAAGGTGGCGTAACGATCATCCAGGTAAAGACGTAGGCCTGAAGCATCACAAGCACGCCGACGAGACAGGCAAGGATGATCGAGTGCTTGAAGACGAAGCGCAGGATCGTCCCTTCATGCCCGTACCAGTTGGTGGCTGTCGAAGCGACGACGATGGACTGCGCGTCGATCATCTTGCCCATGACACCACCCGATGAGTTGGCGGCGCCCATCAGGATCGGCGAGAGACCAAGCTGTTCGGACGTGATTTTCTGCAGATTGCCGAAGAGCACATTGGAAGCGGTGTCCGATCCCGTCAGGGCAACACCCAGCCAGCCCAGCAATGTGCCGAAGAACGGGTAGAGCACACCCGTGGCGGCGAAAGCGAGCCCGAGGGTGGCATCAATGCCCGAAAGGCGCGTCAGCGTTCCAATGGCCAGCATGGCTGAAATGGTGATGAGGGAATAGGAGCACAGTTTGATCGTGCGCCCATATACCTTCAACATTTCTATAGGCTTGTAGCCCATGACAAGCCCGGAAATAACAGCCGCAATCAGCATGCCTGAACCCGTATAGGACAGCCACGTAAAGGCAAAGACCGCTTTCTCAGGCGTTGGCTGTGCGGCGATGGGCGCTACTTTCATAATCAGGTTGTTAAGGCCGGGAACGCTGTAGCTCAAGGTCGCCCATGGATTGACTGTATTCTTGAACCAGTCGGTGCCCCAGAGCAGAAGCACAGCGCAGACAATGATCCACGGGGTCATTGAAGCCCAGACTTCTGCCCGGGTTGGTGTGGTCTTCGTTGTCTTCACCGGCGGAACTTGTGAGGCGGAATCATCGCGGGTGCGCAATGCGGCGGATGTCCATATGACTTTTGGCTGCCATATGCGCAGGAAGCCGATGAGACAGGCCATGGAGATCAGCGATGCACCGATATCAACGATCCATGGATTGATAAAGTTCGAGATGAGAAACTGCGGTACCGCAAAGGAAACGCCGGTAACGAGAATTGCCGGCCAGACCTCTTTCATGCCCTTATATCCGGCAAAGGCCCAGACAACCCAGAACGGCACGATCAGCGAGAAGAACGGTAGCTGGCGGCCAACCATGGCGCCAAGCAGGAAAGGATCAATGCCGGTGACGCTGGAAAGCCCGGCAATGGGTGTGCCCAGAGCACCATAGGCCACCGGCGCCGTATTGGCGATCAGCGAAAGCCCGGATGCCGCCAGCGGCGAAAAGCCAAGGCCGATGAGGATCGCGGCAGTCACTGCCACAGGCGTTCCGAAACCCGAGGCACCTTCGAAGAACGCACCAAAGGAAAAGGCAATCAGCAGGATTTGCAGACGCCGGTCGCGCGTTACGCCGCCAATGGTGTTTTGCAGCGTTTCGAACACGCCTTTCTCCACCGTGAGCCGGTAGAGAAAGATGACGTTGAGGACGATCCACCCGATGGGAAAAAAGCCGGTGATGACGCCAAGCAGCGATGCCCGGATCGACATATCCGCTGGCATGGTGAACACAAAAATTGCAATGAGATTGGCGACAATCAGCGCAATGATTGCCGCGATGTGCACCTTGACCTTGTTGGATGCGATCATCGCCAAGAGCACGACAACAGGTATCGCTGCTGCCAGTGTTGAAAGAACGGAATTGCCAAACGGATTATAGACCTGATTCCACATCATAATGCCCCCCATCATGGAGCACCGCGACGATCCGAATACCTCGAACAATCGTCCGGTACTCTAGTATATGTGTCAGATCGCTCTATTTGTGCGGCGTTCGAAGGAGAATGCAACCGGACAAAAAGCAAACGCCGCCGAAATGGCGGCATTCACTGGCTTTTCAACAGGAATGACTGATTAAAAGCGTCTAGAGGCGCTTGGGAATATCCAGGCCGCGCTGTACTGCCGGACGTGCAAGACCACGTTCCAGCCATGCCGGAACGTTCTTCAGGCTGGCATAGTCAACAAGATCGCCCGCGCCATAGAAGCCCACCAGATTGCGCACCCAGCCAAGCGTGGCGATATCGGCGATAGTGTATTCATCGTCCATGATCCACTGGCGGCCTTCCAGACGCGTTTCAAGCACGCCAAGCAATCGCTTGGATTCATTCTGGTAACGTTCAAGCGGGCGCTTGTCCTCGATCTCACGACCGGCAAACTTATGGAAAAAGCCAACCTGACCGAACATCGGGCCAATTGCGGCCATCTGGAAAAACACCCACTGAATTGTCTGGTAGCGGCGCGCTGGATCAGAAGGCAGGAATTTGCCGGTCTTTTCGGCGAGGTAAAGCAGGATCGCGCCGGATTCGAACAGTGCCAGCGGCTTACCATCAGGACCATCCGGGTCGATGATCGCAGGAATTTTGCCATTCGGGTTGAGCGACAGGAATTCCGGTGTCCAGCTTTCGTTCTTTCCGATGTCGATGAGATGAACCTCGTAGGGCAGACCAAGCTCTTCCAGCATGATCGACACTTTCACGCCGTTCGGTGTTGGCAGGGAATAGAGCTGAAGAAGCTCAGGGTGCTGGGCTGGCCAGCGTTGGGTGATTGGGAAGGACGAAAGATCAGACATAGGGATTCCTTTGTTGGATCAAGTGGCCGAGGGCCGTAGAAGCTTTGTTTGATGGGGGTTGCTGCAGAAGATTTCGATTCCAGGACATGCTAACACGGTGACAGACAGACTTTCCATGGTCTGTGCTAACCGGCATGCACTTCTCCGTGAGCCACGTCGAAAAACTGGGCGCGACCGGCGAGACTTGAAAACAGCGCCCGGTCGGTGCCGGTCATGAAGGCCTGACCGCCAAGCTCTTCGATAATGTCGAAAAGTGCCGCCCGGCGACCCTCGTCAAGATGGGCGGCGATCTCGTCCAGCAGAAGGATGGGCGCCATGCCTGCCAGTTCGCCTGTTAGCCGCGCATGTGACAGGATAAGGCCAATGAGCAGGGCTTTTTGCTCGCCCGTCGAGCAAAGTTCAGCGGGCATGCCCTTGGGCCGGTGCCGCACCAGCAGATCGGATCGATGCGGTCCATCAAGTGTTCGCCCCGCTGCCCGATCACGGCTGCGCCCGTCATGCAGTGCGCGGCGAAAGGTTTCTTCCACATCGGTGGCCGATTCGATGCCAATGCGGGCTTCCAGTTCGCCGTTGAGGATGCAGTCAGCTTTCGGGAAGGGACTGTCGTCGGGCAATCGCTCGATCATGCCGTTGATCAGGCGCATAAGCTCGGCTCGGGCCGCTGCAATGGCAATGCCAAGCTCCGCCATAGGGGTCTCGATAGCATCAAGCCAGGCGCTGTTGCTGCGCTCTTCCGTCAGCAGGCGGTTACGGCTGCGCATGGCTTTCTCATAGTCGAGAACGCGGCGGCCATGCGCCGGATCAATGGCAAGCACCATACGGTCAAGAAAACGCCTGCGATCACCAGCAGGACCGGTGAAGAGCCCATCCATGGACGGCACCAGCCAGAGAATGCGGGAATATTCCAAAAGGTCATCGGCGCTCGATGCAGTCACGCCATTGATACGCACACGCCGTGCCGTATCCCCCGGGGCATTGCCGGCAAGCCCGGTACCAACGTCGACGGAGCCGTCCTCCGTTTCGATAGCCGCGTGGATGGCAAAACCATCAGGCGCATCATTGCGGGTAACATCCGTATAGGTGGCGCGGCGCAACCCGCGGCCCGGTGAGAGGAACGAAATCGCCTCAAGCAGATTGGTCTTGCCCGAACCGTTTTCACCCGTCAGCACCACATGCGAGGGCCCAAGCCGTAGCGACAGGTTTTCATAATTGCGGAAATGAGCGAGCTTCAACCGGCTGATCGAAACGCGGGCCGGTTTGCCAGCTTCGGGAGAAGGGAAGTCGTTTGTCATGCTGATGTACTGCCGCTCTTTACTCTCCCCCAATGTGGGGAACGTCCTGATTGGAGGGAGGAAAGCGTTGGCATCAGTGAACAGTCGCGTTGATGAAAGAAATCATATGACATTGCATTGTTCATTCTCCCACTGCGCTATTGATGATGTTTGTCGGGGTTCAGAGCGTGGTTGGTGTTGCAGGGTGCGTGGTTCGTGGTTCGACAAGCTCACCATGAGGGAGAGAGGTGATGCAACGCTAATCGCAAAGGTTGCAGATCACAAAGATCGCGGATCATAAAGGGTCCAGAACTTGACCCCCTTTCATCCACACTCTCCCTCATGGTGAGCTTGTCGAACCACGAACCACGAACCCCATCTCTTACCCCTACACTGCGGAGGAGGGCTAGCAACTCCAGCGTCAGAAACGTTCGTCAGCCAGCGTTAAACCCGCATTGGCATGAGCACATAGAGCGCATTCGCATCGCCCGTATCACGCACCAATGTTGGCGAACCCGCATCAGCCAGCATGAAAATCGCCTCGGAGCCGGAAAGCTGGGCTGTGATATCAAGGAGATATTTGGCGTTGAAACCAATCTCGATGGGATCGGAGTCGTAATCAGCGGCAAGCTCGTCCGTAGCGCTGCCCGAATCCGGGTTGTTCACGGTCAAGGTCAGCTGCCCGTCGGCAATGGTCAGTTTGACCGCGCGGCCACGCTCGCTCGAAATGGTCGAAACGCGATCAACAGCGGAGGCGAAACTCTGGCGGTCGATGGTCAGCTTCTTGTCATTGCCGGATGGAATGACGCGCTGATAGTCAGGGAATGTGCCATCAATCAGCTTGGAGGTGAGAACCACCGAGCCAATGGTGAAGCGGATTTTTGTGTCTGACAATTCGATTGTGACCGCGACATCCGGATCATCGACCAGCTTCTGCAACTCGGCGACAGTCTTACGCGGGATAATAATGCCGGGCATGCCTTCGGCACCTGACGGCGCTTCGAGTTCCGCGCGCGCCAGACGATGTCCGTCCGTGGCGACAGCGCGCAGTTTCAGGGAACCCTCGCTTTCAATGGCATGGAAGTAAATGCCATTGAGATAATAGCGGGTTTCTTCAGTGGAGATGGCGAACTGGGTCCGCTCGATCAGGCTTTTCAGCGCTGTCGAGGTAATGCGGAATGTGTGAGTGAAGGAGCCCGCCGTTAGCTCGGGAAAATCCGATTGCGGGAGGCACTGCAGGCGGAAGTTTGACCGGCCAGAGGTCACAGTCATCGAATTGCCGTCGGTGTTGGTCGCCAGCATGACTTCCGCACCATCAGGCAGCTTGCGCACAATGTCATAAAGCAGATGTGCGGGTACAGTGGTCGCGCCAGATTGTTCGATCTGGGCTGCCGTGGCTTCGGTTACTTCAAGATCAAGGTCGGTCGCTTTGAGGGCAAGACTTGCACCCTCGGCCTGCAAAAGAACGTTCGAAAGAATCGGAATGGTGTTACGCCGTTCCACCACGCGATGGACATGGTTGAGCGACTTCAGAAGATTGGAACGTTCAAGAGTTACACGCATGATAAACCGGTCTCACTGTCTTTTTCGACCCAAAGCCTTTAGGGGCCTGCGGCGCTTTTTCTGGCGAGAGGGTGAAGTTCCCCCAAGGTCAAGCAAATTGGCAGAAAGTCACCATAAAAAGCAAGCCTGCGGCTGGCATCAACGTACCATACCACAGGCTTTCTGTTGATAAGTGGTGTGGTGGCTTACTGGGCCTGATCGTTGATCAGGCGCTTGAGGAGTTCAAGTTCCTGCGACAGTTTCTGGTCCTTGCCGACAATATCCTCGATCTTGCGCACCGCATGCAGAACTGTGGTGTGATCACGGCCGCCAAAGCGCCGGCCGATTTCCGGCAGCGAACGCGGTGTAAGCATCTTGGCAAGATACATGGCAATCTGGCGTGGCTTCACGATGGTGCGTGTACGACGGTTGGACAGAAGGTCCTGCTTGGACACGTTGTAGTGGCGGGCAACAATGCGCTGGATTTCTTCGATGCGGATGCGCTTGGCTTCGCCGCCGCGCATCAAATGGCTCAGCAACTCATCGACCCGGTCTACGGAAAGGTTGGGCTCGAACGTCTGACGGAACAGAAGCTGGTTGAACGCGCCTTCGAGTTCGCGGCCGCTTCCCGTAACGGACTGGGCAACGTGATCGAGAATCTCGGGCGAAATATCAAGCGACTGGTCTTCGTGCTGAGCTGAAACCAGACGGCGCTTGAGAATTTCCAGACGCATTCCATAATCAGGGGAGATCATTTCAAGAGCTACACCACCCTGCAGGCGCGAACGTACACGCGCATCAAGCGATTCCAGTTCTGACGGCGGACGGTCGGCGGCCACAACAACCTGCTTGGCACTGTCGAGCAAGGTGTTGATCAGATGGCAGAATTCATGCTGGATCGACTTGCCCTGCAGGAACTGCATGTCATCGATAATCAGAAGGTCGATATCGCGTAGCTGTTCCTTGAACGACAACGCGTTGTTGTCGCGGATAGCGGTTGCAAAACGCCACATGAAATATTCAGCTGTGAGATAAACCACACGGGCGCGTTCCGAGCGCTTCAATGCATCAGCAGCAATTGCCTGCAAAAGGTGTGTCTTGCCGAGACCCACAGAGGCATGGATGAACAGCGGGTTGAAACGGACGGCGCTGGCACCTGCATCAGCGATGGTGCGCGCAGCAGCGAGGGCAACGCGGTTCGGCGTACCATCAACAAATGTCTCGAATGTATAGCGAGGGTCCAGCGGCGAACCGAAGACAGAGTTCTGTCCTGGACGATCCGTCGCGCGGTCAGCGAAATGTGCCGGTGCCTTCTTGTCCTGCGATGTGCTGCCGACAGGGAAAACTGGCTTGTCACGGGTAATGGCACGAGGGTCGGCACGCAATGCTGGCTCTGCTTCCAGCGAAGGACGGCAGGCACGGCTGGCGCTACGGAATACGATCTCGACCTTGAGAACCTGTTCGTCCTCTTCACGCCACAGCGTGTTGATCATGTCGGAGTAGTGGTTGTTGATCCAGGAACGGAGAAATGCGGTTGGCACGGAAAGGCGAACGATGCTCTTCGACGTTTCATCCAGTTTCAGACGACCAAACCAGCTGGAGTAAACTTCGTTTCCGAGTTTGGCCTTGAGCTTGGTCTTGACCCTCTCGAAAATCATTTCGCCCTCGTTKCCGGCCGACATGTTTTTCCCTTCATCCATATGGAGCGGTACCATGGCTGCATTCGTGCCGTTTTCCATTATTCCGCTGGTCATTGTCATCGCCTCATCCTGATATTTATCTGTTCGGGCTTTATTGTGCCCGTGTTCTCATGTGGACCGGTCTGAGACCGGTTGGCAGTCCTGAAAAACCGATCACCCCTATGATCGGCTCCCACTCTCCTGAAGCTAATGGTTGGACAGGGTCAAGGACGCGTAATACAGATCAGAACAATCTCGCACTGAAATTCTAAAAACTGCCACGTCCATTTCCTTCTCAACTTAGGCGCAAAAAGACTCACGCCCGGCTGATGCCAGCGCCGCCAACTTGCTTCTTTTCTGAAACGACCCAGGCCCGTATAAAACCTGAATACCGACAAAACTTACTCGTTACGCAAACAAAAAATCTGCGTCCGAACCCACTAAATTTATAAGCCTGTTAAATGGGTTTTTGCCCACCCCTTCGATGTCTGGACCTTACAAAAACCTTTGCGGTGAGGGCAAGGGCAGGCACGACGCTTTTTTAGTAAATAAAAGGTTAACGCTTTTACGTTTTTTTTAACGACTCCCGGTTCAGCCGGGAAAAAGCCTTCGGATTCAAAGCCTTTTTTGGAATGCGGATTTTGCTGCACCGCAGACTCACGCGATCAAAAAAAAATATTAAATTATCGCTTGACAGTGGCTGGGGTGGCAGATTCTCCCGGCTGGGGTCGGCATACAATGACTACCTTCTGTAAGTCATTGATATTAAACAAGAAATGATGATTGTCGCTTTTTGTATGAAACTCTTTGTGACCGGCATATGTCAGGGTTTTGATATGCCACAATCTTTTTCACTGGAAACGAATTTATGCTCAAAAAAACGGCAAATAAAAAACCCGGCTAAAGACCAGCCGGGTTCAAAATAGACTATTTCTGTCTAGTTACGCAGACATGCCCTTAAGGCGCTGTGCAAGACGGGAAACCTTCCGGGATGCCGTGTTCTTGTGCATCACGCCTTTGGTAGCAGCGCGCATTACTTCCGGTTCAACAGCCTTGAAGGCTACGGAAGCGGCTGCCTGATCACCGCTTGCCACCGCATCTTCGAACTTGCGAAGGAAGGTGCGCACGCGTGAGCGGCGGGATTTATTTACTTCGGTGCGGGCTTCAATCTTACGCGCCGCTTTCTTGGCCGAAGGAGTGTTGGCCATGATGCCTCTCTTTTCTGTCAGCTACTCGGCAGCTTCAAAGCGGCCGTCACAAAATAATAGGGTGGCCGAGGGGCCACCAAACGTTGTCGGGCTTATAGATGACGTTTCCTGTTGCGTCAACTTGGAATCGTCGCCTTGCCGGTGGATATTTCTCCCTCAACGATTCTTGAAATTTGGCGTGCGCTTTTCCGCAAAGGCCGCCATTCCCTCTTTCTGATCTTCCAGCGCAAACATGGAATGGAACAAGCGCCGTTCGAACCTCAATCCTTCTGACAGCGTTGTTTCATAGGCGCGGTTGACCGTCTCCTTGGTCATCATGACAACCGGCAGAGAAAAGGAGGCAACTTTCTTGGCCGCCTTCAATGCTTCCTCAATAAGCTCGCCAGCGGGCACCACGCGCGCCACAAGGCCGCTCCGCTCCGCTTCTGCAGCGTCCATCATGCGTCCGGTCAGGCACAGGTCCATTGCCTTGGACTTGCCGACAAAGCGCGTTAACCGCTGGGAGCCACCCATGCCGGGCATGACGCCAAGTGTAATCTCGGGTTGCCCGAATTTGGCGGTATCTGCTGCAATGATGAAATCGCACATCATGGCAAGCTCGCAGCCACCGCCCAGCGCATAGCCGGCCACCGCGGCGATCAGTGGTTTGCGCAGACGCGTGACCCGCTCCCATTCGCTGAAATAATCGCTGAGATAAGCATCGGCGAATTGGAGTGTCTGCATTTCCTTGATGTCGGCACCGGCAGCAAATGCCTTCTCAGAGCCGGTAATGACAACGGCACCGATCCGGTCGTCCTTTTCGAAGTCTTCCAGCGCCGCGCTCAGCTCGGCAAGCAAGGCGGAATTCAGCGCATTCAGTGCCTGCGGTCGATTAAGTTGAATGAAGCCAACCTTCTCGCGCGTTTCGACGATGATATTTTCGTAGGCCATGCGGGTACTCCTCCTAATGCTGGCAGATCGGGCAGAAAAATGTCGACCGTCCGCTTTGGACGATGCGCGTTACCGTGCCATCACAGGCAGGACGCGGGCAAGGCTCGCCTTCGCGATCGTAGACAGAAAATGAATGCTGGAAATAGCCAAGCTCCCCGTCGGTCTGCCGGTAGTCCTTCAGACTGGACCCGCCTGCGGCAATCGCATCGGAGATGACGGAGCGAATGGAGGTGGCAAGCCGCTCCGCCATGAGAGTAGGTTCGCTGTTCCCGCCAGTTATGGTCCCGGCGACGCGCAGAGGTGACAGCTCGGCGCGCCAGAGAGCTTCGCAGACATAGATATTGCCAAGGCCGGCAATCAATGTCTGATCCAGCAGGGCTGCTTTCAACGGCGCATTCTTGTTCTCGAAAAGTTTTGCGAGCAGTGCGCCATCCAGTCGGTTGCCCGTGGGCTCGATGCCGAGATCCTGAATGAATTTGTGGGTGTTGAGCGCACCGGGTTCAGCAAACAGCATAAAGCCGAAACGGCGTGGATCGTTGTAGATGATACGACTTTTCACACGTTCTTTTGATTCCACATGGATCACCACATGGTCGTGTGTCGTATTGCGCGATCGTTCATGGTGAAACACACCCGGCGCCGTTTCTTCCTCGTCCTGCTCGATCCGGTAGGAGCCAGACATTCCCAGATGGCTGATCAATCCCAAACCATCGTCGAGATGTACAATCAGATATTTGGCCCGGCGTTCCAGAGAATCGATCCGGCGCCCCGTCAGCCTTTGCGCGAAATTTTCCGGAAAGGGAAAGCGCAGATCCGGCCGGCGCTGCTCGACACGCGCAATGGTGGCGCCTTCCATGAAGGGCTGCAACCCACGGCGAACTGTTTCGACTTCAGGAAGTTCAGGCATGGGATGCTGTGCCTCGCAGAAAGCTCTTGCCGTGTGGGCCGGGTGCAATGTCGAGATGAGCAGCAATAGTTTCACCAATATCGGCAAAGGTCGGACGCACACCCAGCGATCCGTGCGGCAGGTCAGGCCCGAAACACAGAACCGGAACGCGTTCGCGCGTGTGATCTGTCCCCTTGAAGGTTGGATCACAACCATGATCGGCTGTCAGGATGAGCAGATCACCGGCCCGCAATTTTGCCAATGCTTCCGGCAGGCGGCGGTCAAAGGCTTCGAGGGCTGCGGCGTAACCGGGTACATCACGGCGATGGCCGTAAAGCATGTCAAAATCGACGAAGTTGGTGAACACCAGATCACCGTCCTGCGCATCGTCCATGGCAATCAACGTTTCGTCAAAAAGGGCCATATTGCCATTGGCCTTGCGCACTTGCGATACGCCCTTATGCGCATAGATATCGCCGATCTTGCCGATCGCGATGACAGTGCGGCCAGCATCGGTCAGGCGGTCGAGCAATGTCGGTTCGGGTGGTGGGACGGAATAGTCGCGGCGATTACCGGTGCGCTCAAAGGTTTCTTTGGTTTCGCCCACGAAGGGCCGCGCAATCACCCTGCCAATATTCAGCGGATCGACCAGCTCGCGCATGATCTCGCAAAGCTTGTAAAGCCGGTCGAGGCCAAAATGCTGTTCGTGCGCAGCGATCTGGATTACGGAATCCGTTGACGTATAGAAAATCGGCTTGCCGCTGCGAATATGCTCTTCGCCATACTCCTCGATGATGTCAGTTCCAGACGCATGTTTGTTGCCCAGAATACCCGGTAAATTGGCACGGCGGACGGCTTCTGCAATCAGACTGTCAGGAAAGGTCGGGATTACCTGCGGGAAGTAACCCCAGTTAAAGGTTACGGGTACGCCAGCGATTTCCCAATGACCTGACGGTGTATCCTTGCCATTGGAAACCTCTTCTGCGGCTCCCCACAATCCGACCGGATCAGTTATATCAGACGGAATTTCAAAGTCAGACGCAAGATTGGCTGCGTGGAAGAGACCGAGTGAAGCCATTTTTGGCAGAGCGAGCGAGCCGGAACGCAACCCATCCTTGTCGCCGCGTCCTTGAGCGCATGCTTCCGCAATATGCCCCAGCGTTGTTGCGCCTGCATCACCAAAAGCTGCAGCATCCGGCGCGCCGCCTATGCCAAAGGAATCGAGCACAAAAAGAAAAGCGCGAGACATGCATTACTCCATCAGAACCACCTTCCACAGATAGGTGAAACTGAAGCGGATGACAAACATCAAGTAACAGCAGCTCTTGAAGGCGATCTGCTATCTCAGCAATTGCTGCAAGCGACCGCTGTACCTTGACGGACGCGGCCATAGATCATCTTCGCCATGGCAATGCCTTTGCCTGAGGTGTCGATTGTCCAGGCGACGAGCGGTATGTAGGTGATATTTGTGTCAACACGTACAAATGTGATGTTTGTGCCCGCGACGCGCAGATTGGGATCAATGGCGATTGTGCTGCCTTTCGCATAAGGCGTTGTGACCGACTGGTTGACCCGGCGCTGCGACCACGCAACCGTCGCACTGCTGCCATCTCCAGGAACATTGATGGATGTCACCGTGATTTGCGGTAAATCACGCTGGTAAGGCAGAAGCGTCAGACCGGCGATCTCCATGATATTGTTAATCTGGTCCTTCGTGACCGATTGCTGCTGCGTCACCAGATCGGCCACCATACTCCCGGAGCGCGCGAGTTTTCTGTTGACGTCAATTCCATTCGTCACTTCAACGCTGCCAAGCAGAAGCAGGATCATCACCGGTGCAATCAATGCAAATTCCATTGCTGCAACACCACGTTGATCTCTCAGGAAATCCGTAAAAGAGGCTTTCAAATTACTGGCGATTGCAAACAGGCTTTTACAGGGCTGCATGGTGCGGGCTCTCGCTGAAGACAGGGAATGTTGGGAAGGCTGGCGGACAATCACAGATAGGGCTCGTTTTGCCAGGTTGCCGTTGAGAAGAGCAGGGTCTTCCCTTGCCCCTTTATGCTTTCAATGCGGGGCTTCATCAAATCGGTAAGGATAGGCCAGCGGTAAAAGACCCGCAGCTGATTGATTGTTCCTGCGCCACCGGGAGCGTTCTTGAACCCGGACGCGTCGACATCGTTGTCCGCCTTGAGTGGAATGGTCTTCGGCACAGCCTTGAAGGTCGCATATGTTTGCAAATCGACGACGAGATCAGGGCAACCGGCTGCGGGCATGAGCAACTGGCCGCAAATGAGCGTCGCCAACTTGGTGCCGCTTACGTCGCTGGCTTTGAGCTGGCCGGTTCTCAGTTTGCGCGAGAGATCATCAACGGTGTTGGACATGACCTGTTCGGCGGTAAAGCTCAGGCTGATTTCAATAATAGCAAAAATGAGCAGGAAGAAGGGAAGGGCAATCAGGGCAAACTCGATTGCAACGGTACCGCGATTGTTCCTGCAGAACCGTGCAAACATTGAAGGCCTGCGTTCGCCGCATGCTGGTCCAGAAGGGCCATTACCTTCCTGTAAATCAGTTGTAACAGCTCCCCGCACCATGGATTGTCTTTCTCCGTATTATCGCGCCGGACAAAGCTCTATCAGCCAGATGTTAGAATCTCGTTTGAAGCCAGATGCAAATTGCGACGAGCGAATTCACTCTTTCTCAACTTTGATGCAGGTGAACGGGGGAGATTATCAGTTGCCGCCGATTTCCGTATCGGATTTCTTTTCAGCGTCGGTCTTCTGGGACGTTTCGCAAAAGGGCGAGCATGAGAGTGTCTGGACAGCAGCGCGCCTATAGACACGCACGGTGTTGGCGACGCTGCGGCTGACGAGAACGTGATCATCGACAATGGCGCTGCCATCGGCGTCCATGATGACAATGTTCGTCACACCGAAACCTTTTCCTGTCAGCACCACCGTTTTTGAATCTTTCACAACCGCATCGGCTATTTCAGGATCGCCGACAACGACCGTATCCGCAGGGCGGGCCAGCTTCAGAACGGTGGCCTGATTCATCACAACATGGATGCCGGTATCAGCACCAGCTTGTGCCGCGCTCGACAGAGCAGCCAAAAGCGCAAGTGCAATGATCGTGCCGTGATGTCGAACCATGGGAATGCCCTTCGCAAAATCGTTGGATGAACCATGCCCGTGATTGGTGAAAGAAGGCTTAATCCGTGAACCGCTTGTTAAGCATAATTTTGAGCGGCTGCTCTGTTCGCGGCAATAGGTTATGAGTGCACGTCGAGCCAACAATTTTAGGCTTCAGGTTCATCCTTTCGTAACGGTCTTTTTTAAGATGAAAGCAATTCGTCGCGGATAATCTCCAAACATATCACGTTACAAAAATGGCCACGATAAATGGCAACAGAAGTGCGGGAGATCACAATGTTCAACGTAAAACATCTCGCAGAGCCGGGTGACAATGCTTTCACCGGCTTTCCCCGGAACAGATCCGGAGCAACTGCCATTGAATATGCCCTGATTGCGGCCATCATCTCCATCGGGATCGTCTCCAGCGCAGGAACGCTCGGAACTGCCGTCAAAGCCACCTATGAAAGCGTCTCTACCAAAGTTGTAGACGTGGCCCAGTGATGTTCAAACGCAAAAACGGCTCAGACGCTCGGCGTGATGGACAAGAGCGATGATTGAAGCAGCAATATTGATCGTCTTCCCCTTTGCGATGGCATTTGCGGGCGTATCCGATCTTCTCTCCATGACAATCCAGAACCGTGTCTCGGTCATCTTGCTCGTTTCGTTTGCCGTGCTGGCTCCTCTCACCGGAATGCCTTGGGATATTTACGGCCTGCATTTTGCAGCCGGTGGTGCAGTTCTTGCGGTCACGTTCCTGCTGTTTGCGACCGGAACCATGGGCGGCGGCGATGCCAAGCTTATGACGTCAACGGCAGTCTGGATCGGATGGAACATGGAATTGGCAGGCTATCTGCTCATTCTGTCGCTGCTTGGCGGGGCTCTGACACTGGCAATCCTTAGATATCGAAGCTCGCATCTGGCTATTGTATATGCGGGGCGGCTTAATTTCATGCAACGATTGGCACAGAAAGAGGAAGGCGTGCCCTACGGTGTGGCTCTCGGAGCAGCCGGTTTGCTAGTGTTTCCGTCATCGCCCATGTGTCTGTGGGTTGTGGACCGATTGGCCCATATTTAACAGCCTCTGGTTGGCTTTCCGATCCTCCGCACGGCATGCGCGTAGGATTGGATTGAAACAGTACAAAATACGACCAGATTGTCCCCATTAATCATCATTTTAAGCAAAGTATTAACCATAATTACACGATTGCGAAGCCAAGGTACAACCCTGGGTAAACTTAGACAAAAGTCTATTGGGGTTGGTCGATGCAAAAGGCACGCGTTGTTATTCTCATCGTGGCGATAACGGCTGCCGGTGCGGCTGGCTATATCGCAATGAATATGAAGCCCGATGCTCCGGTTGTTGAAGCCGTCGCGCCACCTCTGCCCCAAATTGAACTTCAGGATGTGTTGGTTGCCACCGATGGCCTTGGCGTTGGTGCCGAAATGCAAAACCAGATGCGCTGGCAGCCATGGCCTGTAGCGGCATTGGCTGACGGCTATATCAAACGTTCAGAGCGACCAAACGCTGAGAAAGAACTGAGCGGATCTACCGTCCGGTTGCAGATATTTCCGGGAGAACCGATCCGTGAAGCCAAGCTGATCGGCAAGGGCCAGAGCTTCATGTCAGCGCAATTGCCCGCCGGGATGCGTGCAGTGGCAACGCAGATTGCAGCTGACACTGCCGCTGGCGGCTTTATCCTGCCCAATGATTATGTCGACGTGATCATGATCCGGCAGGTGGAAGGCGAACAGAAGCAATTCACTACCGAAACAATTCTCAGCAATGTGCGGGTTCTCGCCATTGATCAAACAATTCAGGAAGACGAGACCGGCCAGAAAAACAAAGTGGGCTCCACCGCAACGCTCGAACTGACCCCGCAACAGGCAGAGATATTGTCGGTCGCGCAGCAGATGGCGAGCCGGATGACGCTGGTGCTGCGATCCCTGCAGGATGTGCAGGAGCCGACAGGGCCCGGTGCTGAATATCTCGTCAATTCACCGGGACGTGCCGGAAACGTCAAACTCATCAAATCCGGAACTGTCACTGAAATATTGGGGCGCAAATAAAATGGGGTTCGGATCAATCGTCATGACGCGCAAATGCGACAACCGCCTGTCTCGATTCTGGAAAGCCGGACTCATTGCAGCAGGCTGCGGCATCGCTCTTTTGCCAATACAGACAAGTGCCGTTGCTGAAAGTAATGTGGTCAAGCTGAACCAGGGGCAGGGCGTATCGAAGCGGATCAACCTTGCTCTCAATAAGTCGCTTGTCGTTGATCTCCCCGCGGATGCCTACGATATTCTTGTTGCCAATCCGACGGTTGCTGACGCTGTTACCCGCACGGCCCGCCGCATCTATCTCTTTGGAAAACAGGTCGGTCAGACGAATATCTTCGTCTTCGGGCCAAATGGCGAGCAGCTTGCAAGCTTTGATCTGGTGATCGAACGTGATGTCGCTGGTCTTGAAGGCAGTCTGAAGAAATACATCCCCGATTCCGACATCAAGGTCGAGCTTCTCAATGATAATGTGATTTTGACGGGAACAGTGCAGACCCCGCTCGACGCCAAGCGTGCGACCGATCTTGCAACCTTGCTGGTAACAGGCGGTGAAGCAACAACCGGTCAATATTCGCAGAACAGCGTAACCGGCGGTAGTGGTACCAGTGTCATCATTGGCAATCAGGATGAGGCACGCCAGAAAAGCAAGATCGTCAATCTGATCCAGATTGCCGGCGAAGATCAGGTGACGCTCAAGGTTACCGTGGCGGAAGTCAGTCGCACCGTGATGAAGCAACTGGGTGTGAACCTCGTGGCTTCAGGGAGCAGCAACGGCATAAGCTTTGCCGGGCTTTCTCAAAACATTGCAGGTCTCGGTGTGCCTTTGAGTGGGTCTGGAGCCGGTATAAATGCAAAGATCGGCAGTACATCGATCGGGGCATACCTGAATGCAATGGAATTGGCCGGTGTGATGAAGACATTGGCCGAACCAACCCTCACAGCGATATCAGGCGAAAAGGCAACCTTCCGCGTAGGTGGGGAATACAACATTCTTTCGGGACAGGATGTTGACGATAAAGGCAAGGTCACGCGCGAACACAAGACGGTGGAATACGGCATCGGCCTTGAATTTGTGCCCGTCGTCCTTTCGCCGGGGCGCATCAGTCTCAAAGTCAGAACATCTGTGTCTGAGCCTACCGTTGAAGGCTCTCTTCCTATGGGTACGTCTGCCCAAGAGCTGTCAGCAAATATCATTTCGATACGCAAGCGCCTCGCTGACACCACAGTTGAGCTTCCGTCCGGCGGATCAATGATGATCGCAGGACTCATGCGCGATGATGCTCGCCAGGCAATATCGGGCTTTCCGGGACTTTCCAAGATTCCAATACTCGGCACCCTCTTCCGCAGCCGTGACTTCGTGCGCAACGAAACCGAGCTTGTCATTATCATCACGCCCTATCTCGTTCGCCCGGTGGCCCGAAATGCGCTTGCCCGCCCTGACGATAATCTCAACCTTGCCAGCGATGCGGCGGGAATGTTCCTCGGCAAAGTCAATCGGGTCTATGGCACGAACGCTTCTGCCGCCCCGGCCGGGCGCTATGAAGGCGTTGTTGGATACATCTACAAATGAGCAAGGACCTCTCCATGTCAGACAAGAAATCCATGCGCATGCAACAGGTGCTTGCTCTCATTGCGATCACATTCCTTGCCGGTTGCGCTGACCGCAGTGGAACGGTTGGCAGCATCCCGGATGATTATCGAACCAATCACCCGATTGTCATCTCGGAAAAAGAGCAGGTTGCGGATATTCCGGTGGGCCATGCTGACAGCAGGCTCTCCATAACCCAGCGCAGCATCGTTCAGAATGTGCTGGCCAATTATCATGCCAATGGGTCCGGCGTTATTCATATCCTGTTGCCATCGGGCACATCCAATGAGCGTGCTGCCGCCCGATTGCGGGATGATATTATCGCGACCTTGCGCAAAAGCGGCGTAAAGCCGTTCAATATTTCCAGCGAGCGCTATAAGGCTGATCCTGATGAATCGGCGCCCATTCGCCTGTCTTATTCTGCAATGACCGCCTCGACTGGCCCTTGCGGCCAGTGGCCCAAGGATATTCTCGATACCGCTGACAACAAGCATTATCAGAATTTTGGTTGTGCCAGTCAGAACAATCTCGCGGCACAGATTGCCAATCCGGCTGATTTGCTTGGACCAAGAGCGACCACTTCAATTGATGCCGAACGCCGCGGCAAGGTAATCGATGCCTACAGAAACGCCACAACGCCACAGCCTGTCTACACGCAGGAAGTCAAATACTAACAGATGAACAGCACCTCTTTTTGAAAAGCGGAATGCCAGAATGAGCCAGTTGGCCTTTGAATCAGAAATTCAGTTGGAGGACGGCAGCGGGCGTGCGGCCACTACCGGGCTGCATGCCTACAGGCCCATACCTCGTATATCGATACAGGCATTTTGCGAAACGGACGCTGTTGCACAGCAGATATCGCGGGCAAGCGAAGACCGCCGTATGGCGAAGACCCATGCCCAGCTGCATATGGGCGGGATAGGCAGTGCCGTCGAACTCTTTCAGACGATGCCGACGCCCAATCTCATTCTTCTGGAATCATCGGCAGCGCCTCGCGATATGTTGGAACAGCTTGCCGCGCTTTCTCAGGTCTGCGATCCGAGCACCAAGGTCGTCATTATCGGTCACTACAATGATGTCTGGCTTTACCGCGAACTTCTGCGCAACGGCATTTCCGAATATATGGTCGCTCCAATTGATCTGGCCGATATTATCGGCGTGATCGGCGGCTTGTTCGTTGATCCAGACGCCAAGCCTTTGGGAAGTTCCATTGCATTTATCGGCGCCAAGGGTGGTGTTGGTGCGTCTACCATCGCGCATAATATTGCCTGGTCCATCTCGTCGCTCTTTAAGAACGAAGTCGTCATTGCTGATATGGATTTGCCCTATGGCACAGCCAATATCAATTTCGATCAGGACCCGCCGCAGGGCATAGCGGAAGCGGTCTTTTCGCCAGAGCGCATTGATGATGTCTATCTCGACCGGCTTCTTGCCCAATGTGCGGAGAACCTGTCTCTGCTTGCCGCGCCATCCACGCTCGACCGCGTGTTTGACTTTCGCGAGGATTCCTTCGCTCATCTGATTGATGTTGCCCAGCGCTCTGTTCCCCATGTGGTACTGGATATTCCGCATAGCTGGAACGGCTGGACCCGCACTACGCTCGCACGGGCTGACGAGATCGTCATTGTCGCTTCGCCTGAACTAGCCAATCTGCGCAATACCAAAAATCTGCTCGATACGTTGAAACAGTTGCGGCCAAATGACGGGCCGCCGCGCCTCATTCTCAATCAGGTTGGAATTCCCAAACGGCCTGAGATTGCACCGGCGGATTTCTGCAGCCCGCTGGGAATTGCGCCGCTGGGTGTGATTCCATTTGATCCTGCACTGTTTGGAAATGCTGCCAACAATGGACGGATGCTTGCGGAGACTGATTCCGCCAATGCAATTGTCCAGAATATCAATGAGATTGCCCACATCCTGACTGGCCGCCTCGAATTGAAGGCCAAGAGGAAGCCGGTACTTT
Organism: Phyllobacterium sp. TAF24; assembly: GCF_052113785.1. NCBI lineage: Bacteria > Pseudomonadati > Pseudomonadota > Alphaproteobacteria > Hyphomicrobiales > Phyllobacteriaceae > Phyllobacterium > Phyllobacterium sp. TAF24. Next base: position 187,842 of record NZ_JBFRDN010000005.1, read on the forward strand.
CTTCAGTCCTGTCGAAACTGAAGCGCAAGAAATGACATTGAAGGAATAAACCCATGTTCGGCAAACGCGGAAGTACGGGAGAAGGCCGCCCGATTCAGGAGTTTCGGGCAATTGCGCTTGAGACGGCGTTGCCGATGCACGCTGCACCGGATGCTGCGCGTTCTCCGCGCGATGTTGCCGAGATAAAGCGTCTTGCCGTTGTCGAACAGCCGCCAAAACCAGCCGCACCGCAACGCGAAAAGAACGAGAGCTACTACGACACCAAATCGCAGGTGTTTACAGCATTGATCGATACGATCGATCTTTCGCAATTGTCGAAACTTGATCCAGACGTTGCGCGCGAAGAAATCCGCGACATCGTCAACGACATCATCGCGATCAAGAACTTTGCCATGTCGATTGCCGAGCAGGAAGAACTGCTCGATGATATCTGCAACGATGTTCTTGGCTATGGTCCGCTGGAGCCTTTGCTGGCGCGCGATGACATTGCCGATATCATGGTCAACGGCGCGCGCAAGACCTACATCGAAGTCCTCGGAAAGGTACAGGAGTCCAGCGTCCGGTTCCGCGACAATCAGCAACTTCTGAACATCTGCCAGCGCATTGTCAGCCAGGTTGGCCGCCGCGTTGATGAATCGAGCCCCATATGCGATGCGCGTCTTCCTGACGGCTCGCGTGTCAATGTCATTGCCCCACCTCTTGCGCTTGACGGGCCGGTTCTCACCATCCGCAAATTCAAGAAGGACAAGCTGACCCTTGATCAACTGGTTCGCCTTGGCGCCATCTCGCCTCCCGGCGCTGAACTGCTGCAGATCATTGGTCGTGTTCGCTGCAATATTGTTATCTCGGGTGGTACGGGTTCGGGCAAGACGACGCTTCTGAACTGCCTGACGAACTATATCGACAGGGATGAACGTATCATCACCTGCGAGGATTCCGCTGAACTTCAGTTGCAGCAGCCGCATGTGGTCCGTCTTGAAACCCGCCCGGCCAATCTGGAGGGCGAGGGCGAGATCACCATGCGTGATCTCGTGAAGAACTGTCTGCGTATGCGCCCGGAACGTATTATCGTCGGTGAGGTGCGTGGACCCGAGGTGTTTGATCTTCTGTCTGCCATGAACACCGGCCACGATGGGTCGATGGGTACCATTCACGCCAACAGCCCGCGCGAATGTTTGAGCCGCATGGAGTCTATGATTGCCATGGGCGGCTTCGCGCTACCGCAAAGGACCGTGCGTGAGATCATTGTTGGTTCTGTCGATATTATCATTCAGGCCGCACGTCTGCGCGATGGCTCCCGGCGCATCACCCATGTGACCGAGGTCGTTGGCATGGAAGGCGATGTGATCATCACGCAAGACCTCATGGTCTACGATATCGAAGGCGAAGACGCCAATGGCCGTCTTGTTGGAAAGCATGTCTCGACGGGATTGAGCCGTCCGAAATTCTGGGATCGCGCACGATACTACAATGAAGAGCATAGGCTGGCGCAGGCCATCGACGCGATGGAAGTCCAGTCATGAGATTGTTAGCGCGGCGGGAGCATGGCGATGTTCGGTCTTGATTTCGAGCAACTCGCATTTGTCGTGCTGACAACACTTTCGCTCGCCTCCTTGGCTTATTTCTGCGTCTTCGACCAAATCGAACAGCAGAAAAAGTCCGATGATCGTTTAAAGTCGGTCAAGCTGGCAGCAACCGACAGTCTGAGTAAATCCAGCGCCCGGGATAAACAGGCGGAGGCCGTGAAGCGCCGCAAATCGGTGCAGGACACGCTGAACGATATCGACCAGCGGCAAAAGCTGCGGGACAAGAACATCAAATCCCCTCCGCTGAAGATGCTGCTCCAACAGGCGGGCCTGAAAGTCACAGTCAGGCGCTTTTATATTTATTCGGGCATTGTCGGGATTGTTCTGGTCTTTCTGCGCGTATTCTTCGGTGCGCCGCTTTATCTGGCGCCCGGCTTCTTCCTGATTGGCGCTTTGGGTCTGCCACGCGCCTTTGTTTATTATATGCGACGGCGGCGCGTTGCCGCCTTCCTGCACGAATTTCCAAACTCCATTGACGTCATCGTGCGCGCCATACGGTCGGGACTGCCGCTCAATGATGGAATTCGATTGATTGCGCAGGAAGCGCGGGAACCTGTCCGCACGGAGTTTCGGCGGATTGTCGATATGCAGCAGGTCGGCGTGAGCATTCCGGAAGCGGCAATGCGCATGTCGGAGTTCATGCCCTGTCCCGAAGCAAGCTTCTTTGGGATCGTCATCCAGATCCAATCGCAGGCGGGCGGCAATCTATCCGAAGCACTTGGCAATCTTTCGCGCGTATTGCGGGACCGCAAAAAAATGAAGGCGAAAGTGCAGGCTCTGTCCATGGAAGCCAAGGCATCCGCCTATATTATCGGAGCATTGCCCTTCATTGTTGCCGGGCTCGTTTACATAACAAGCCCCGGTTACATTTCGCTGCTGTTCACGACCGATAAAGGTAACCTCATCATGATGTGCGCAGGCGTTTGGATGTCCATCGGCATCCTTGTGATGCGCAAAATGATCAACTTCAAATTCTAGACGGAGCAAGCGCGGTGTTTTCTTCCCTTCTCAAAGCCGTGCATGACAATCCGGACACCGTTCGGGCTGTGCTTGTGGCTGTTTCAGCCTTTGCAACGGTTATGACGATTTTCCTGCCGAAACTTCGCACATCCGTTTTGAAAACGCGGATGAAATCGGTGGCTTTGGAGCGGGATCAATTGCGTGCGAAAGATCGCACGCGTCTTGCGGCTGAAAGCATCAGCCGACATAAGGCCACTTCGCAGGGTAGCCTGCGCATGGCCCAGCGGCAGGGCGTCCGGCAATTTGTCGAAAAGCTGGACCTGCAACGGGCGCTTGCCGATGAAAAGACACTGGCATCACTCCGCACGGCCGGCTTTCGCGGGCAGAATGCACTGAATGTGTTCCTGGCGGCCCGTTTCGGTCTGCCATTTCTGACATTCACCCTGACAGCCTTCTGGATATTCGGCCTGAATGGTCTTTGGGGGCAGCCGACAATGGTACGCGTACTCGTATGTCTTGTTGGCGGCTATGTCGGTTTTTACGCGCCCAATCTGTATGTCAGCAATGCGGGCAGCAAGCGCAAGCACTCGATCCAGATGGCGTGGCCGGATTCCCTTGATCTCATGCTGATCTGCGTTGAATCCGGAATGTCGATCGAGGCCGCCTTCAAGAAGGTGTCGGAGGAGATCGGCGTTCAGTCAACGGCGCTGGCCGAAGAGTTTGTCCTGACGAATGCAGAACTTTCCTTTCTGCCCGAGCGGAGGTTGGCCTATGAAAATCTTGCAACGCGCACTGGGCTGGAGTCGGTCAAATCAGTCGTACAGGCCCTGACCCAATCCGAACGTTACGGTACATCCATAGGCGGCGCGCTTCGAACCTTGTCCGATGAAAGCCGCGAAGCCCGTCTGAATGCTGCCGAGAAGAAGGCGGCAGCCTTGCCGCCCAAATTGACCGTTCCGATGATTGTGTTTCTTCTGCCGGTGCTTTTCGCGGTCATTCTCGGACCCGCGATCATTCAGGTTTCGGCGCAAGGCGGCATTTTCGGCGCGCTCAAATAAACAGGCCGCTTCTCATCATGCGGCTGTTTCCATGCTCTTGGAAGGTTCAACTGTTGTTGGGCTTCTTCTTGTCTTTCAGCATGTTCCAGGAGTTCTGCTGGGCAAGCATCGAGCGAAGATACCTGACATTGGTCTCTGCCTGTTGCGGCGAGAGTTCCTGTTTGGCGATTGTTTCCGCTTCTGCGAACCGGCCCTGAAGTCCGACAACGAGCGCCAGATTCTGCCTGACACGGCTATCGGCACCTTGAGCGCCAACAGCCTTGCGCATATACGTCTCCGCCGTATTCAACTCGCCTGACAGGACATAGGACATGCCAAGATTGGAGAGCAGCGATGCCTCATTTGGATTGATGTCCGTAGCCTGCTTGTAGATGTTGCGGGCCTCGCTGGTCTTGCCCAGCTGGTCAAGGATAGCGCCTTCAGCGGAAAGCAGTTTCCAATCGGGATATTCGGGTGTCTGCGCGCGGCGAATTGCATCAAGCGCGGCTTCAAATTCGCCGCTGCTCGCCAGTGCCTTACCATAGGCAGCAAGCACATCACGGTCTTTCGGGTAGGCAATGGCCAGACTGCGCATCACCGCTAGTGCCTGATCATTGCGGCCTGTCATACGCAGCACGGTGGAAAAATTCATCGCCGTGGTCTTGTCCTTGGGATTGCCTTGATAACGCGCTCCAAGACTGGATGATGCTTGCGCGAGCTGCTGCGCATTCATCTGATCGAAATTGCCCGCTGGTGCTGCCGTGGTGGAAGCGGGGGAAATAGATCCAGTGGTTGTTTTGTCGGTTGTAGCGCAACCGGAAATACCCGCGGCAAGGGCAATTATTGCGGCGGAAAAAATGAGACGGCGATTGCGTTGAATAATCCCTGCGCTTGTCATAATTTGCCCCGTCAGATCCCACCGCACGTTCATTGGTGCGTTAACCAATCCCATGCGAAAGAAATATTCTGTTAACCCTAACGGACCGTTAATGACGCCATGTTTGCAGGCGTAAATGCATAAAATTGACCCCAGGAGTAAACAATCATGTCTGCCGAAATCACCAAACAGAAGTCACCGGGCAGCAGGCCCGTCTGGTTCGTCCCGAAGGGCGGGTTGGAGGCCCTTGGACTTGACGCGGTAACGCTCGCCTGGGCCCATGCAAACGGGTTTGAAGGTCAGGCTGGCAGGCTGCTTGTTGTTCCCGGTGAAAAGGGTGAAATATCCGGCGCACTGCTTGGCACAGGCAAGGATGAAAACCGGCTGGCCGCAGGCAAACTGGCGCAGGCTTTGCCCAAAGGTGCATGGCATCTGGCCGGTCCGGTTAACCAGCCGGATCTTGCAGCACTCGGCTTCCTGCTCGGCGGCTATAAATTCACCCGTTATGTGAAGAAGGACGATACGGAAGTCTCGCTTGCATTGCCTGATGGCGCGGATAAGGCCGACGTCAAGCGGCAGGCAAGGGCGGTCACGCTCGCGCGCGACCTCATCAACACCCCGACCAATGATATGGGTCCCGACGCGTTGGAAGCCGCTATGCGCAAATTGGGCGACGAGCACAAGGCATCTGTCGATGTGATCAAGGGTGATGCGCTGCTCAAGAAGAATTTTCCGATGATCCATGCCGTTGGCCGCGCTGGAAGCGAAGAGCCGCGCCTGATCGATCTGGTCTGGGGCAAGAAGGATGCACCAAAGGTAACGCTTGTCGGCAAGGGTGTCTGCTTCGATACCGGCGGTCTTGATATCAAACCAGCGAGCAGCATGCTTTTGATGAAGAAGGATATGGGCGGCGCAGCCAATGTGCTGGCACTTGCAAGCATCATCATGGATGCGAAACTGCCTGTTCGCTTGCGTGTTCTCATTCCAGCTGTCGAAAACTCCATTTCCGCCAATGCCTTCCGCCCAAGCGATATTCTGACCAGCCGCAAGGGGATCACGGTTGAAATCGGCAATACCGATGCGGAAGGGCGGCTTGTCCTTGCCGACGCGCTGGCGCTGGCCGATGAGGAAGAGCCGGAAATCCTGATCGATATGGCAACCTTGACTGGCGCAGCGCGTGTTGCGCTCGGCCCTGATGTGCCGCCATTCTATTCGAACGATGAGATTTTTGCGGCCGATGTTGCCAAGGCTTCTGAAGCTGTAAGCGATCCGGTATGGCGGATGCCGCTTTGGCAGCCCTATGAGGCAAAACTTTCATCCCGTGTTGCCGATATCAACAACGTAACAACAGATGGTTTTGCCGGTTCAGTGACAGCAGCTCTGTTCCTGAAACGCTTTGTTGAAAAGGCCAAAGTCTGGGGCCATTTCGACATTTACGGCTGGAACCCGGTGGAAAAGCCGCATTCACCCATTGGCGGTGAAGCGCAGGCGATAAGGGCGCTATATCATTTGCTGAAGGCTCGTTTCCCGGCCAGCAAATAACGGTGTTCTTATCAGTGTCCGGCAGCGAGTTCTTCAAACGCTGTCGGGTGCACCGGACCATGATTTAGTCTTTGGGCGATCAATGCAGCACAATCCTGCGGGCTTTGTGCTGATGTGTCGACTTCCAGATCATAAATGCCGGGATGATGAACAGCCTCCTGCCAGCGCAGTACGGCTGCCGGCATTGGCGTATCAACTGTTCCCGTCTCATACTGGCCATCACGTCCCGGCTGACCGGCATTGCGGCGCTGCATGATGACCTCGAGAGAACAGCGAACGCCGACAAACAGCACAGGCAGGCCACTCAAACGCCGCGCACAATCGATGAGGATATGAAGCGGCTTTGTGTAGCTGTCGTGATGACCGATATCGGCCACGACGTTCAGGCCAAGCCGACTATGCGCCGCAATGGATTCATAAAGGGCCGCATAGAACATGGGAAGGAGCGGTTCGATATCTGGCCGCTCACCGCCGGGGCGCAATCCGATACCCGGCTGATAGCGCGGCGGTGTGATCCGCATCGTGTGGTCAACGCCCAGATTCATCCAGACGCCGCTGAATGTTTCCTGAATGACTTCAACGATGCTGGATTTTCCGGAGCGGGGTGCTCCGTTCAGGATAATGATTTGGCCATATTCCATGGAAAACCTCGCTCTATACAGGCTCAATTTAACCCGACTTGCCGAATAAAATGAACAGCTTGCACTTACCGTGGCAGAGAATAAAATGATACGGAACCGAAATGATCTCGGAAGCCTTTTATGCAGATTGAACTCAAGCCGTTTCAGGCGCTGACATTGTGGAAGGAAATTGCCATCTCCGAAGTGCGGGATGATGCGCATGATCTGACAATGCGGCAATTGGCCGTGCTGTTGACTGTCTATCTGGAACCGCCGCCGCATACGATCCGTGGTATGGCTGCGAAATTGAAAGTGACCAAGCCGGTGATCACCCGTGCGCTTGACACAATGGGTGGCTATGGATTGGTGGATCGTCATCGTGATGAAAAGGACAAGCGCAATGTTCTCGTCAAGAGAACGGTAAAAGGTGCGCTCTATGTTGAAAAGCTCGGCGACCTTGTGATTGCCAAAGCAAGAGGATTACCCCTGTGACATTGGATAAACGGTTGAATGCATTCCGCCCCGATCTGGCGGATGAAAGCCTGCGCGGACAGGTCGAGGCGGATCAGTTTGTCGAAGGCAAGCCCATGCGCATTTCCGATCCGGTGGTCGATGTGCGGGGCGAAGCGCGCGGCGATGCCGGTGTGACCACGCAATTTCTGTTTGGCGATGATGTCCTGGTGTTTGAAGACAGCAATGGCTGGTGCTGGGTCCAGAACGAACGCGATGGCTATGTCGGCTATATCGTCGATACCACGCTTGATCAGCGCTATGACGAGCCAACCCATATTGTTATCGCACCGCGCACCTTTGTCTATCCGGGTTCGGACCTGAAGTTTCCGCCGACCAACGCCCTGTCCATGGGATCGCTGGTCACGATAAAGGGCGGTGAGGAACGCCGGGGTACGCTTTATGGTCTTTTGCCAAGTGGTGAGGCGATCATCGCCAAGCACCTCGTGCCTATTGATGAAGTTACTGACGATCATGTGGCTGTGGCCGAAACCTTGATTCACACCCCCTATCTCTGGGGCGGCGTATCAGGCTTTGGCATCGATTGCTCCGGTCTTTTGCAATTGTCGCTGCTGATGACCGGGCAGTCCGTATTGCGCGATTCGGATATGCAGGCGGCTTCCATAGGCGACGCGGTGGAGCCGGATGAAAATTATAAAAATCTGAAGCGCGGTGATTTTGTTTTCTGGAAAGGCCATGCCGCCATGATGGCCAGCCATTCCATGTTGCTTCATGCGAGTGGCCATACCATGAGCGTGACGCTTGAACCTCTGCATGATGCTATCGAGCGGATTGATTATCTCTATGGCAAGCCGACAGCGGTGCGGCGGTTGTAGTTTTTCACCCCCCTCTGGGCTGTCGCCCATCTCCCCCACAAGGGGGGAGATCAGCCTTCAATACCATCTTGCACAATCTGAAACATTTCCGGTTGTGCAAAGGCGTTACTGCCAATGTGATCTCCCCCCTTGTGGGGGAGATGCCCGACAGGGCAGAGGGGGGGTGAATGCTCCCTCTCTCAGATCAAGCAGCCGTCAATTCAGCCACGCGCCTGAACGTTCCGATAATCTGCAAACACGCACGCGCTGCTTCCTGACCTTTGGTCAGAAAATGCTTGGTGAAGAACTCGATATGTTGTGCGTGTTCCTGAAAATGATGCGGGGTCAGCACTGCTGACAGCATCGGAACACCCGTTTCCATCTGGGCGGTGAGAAGCGCATTCACCACTGTTCCGGCGACGAAATCATGCCGGTAGATGCCGCCATCAACGACCAGACCCGTTGCGACGATTGCATCATAATGCCCGGTTTCTGCCAGCTTCTTGGCCAAAAGCGGAATATCGAATGAACCCGGCACGTCATAGACATCGAATCGTGCGGGGATGACGCCCTGACTTTTGAGTTCGCCTTCAAAGCCGATACGGCATTGATCGACGATTTCCGAATGCCATCGGGCCTGGATAAAGGCGATGCGTGGTGCGGGATGTGGGGTATTGTTATTCTGGAACTGATCCATGTCTGTCTCCTACGAGTTGACGTGAATCAGGGCACAACCAAAAATGCTCAGGGACTGCCTGACGGCAGCCCTTGCTTTCAGTTGTTCTCTTTCATCCGGACTATACCGTCGGCTTCGGAATTGCACCGAAATCTGCTGACCTTTCCGGCGAACCGGAAAGCGCTCGCGGGCTCGCACCTGACATCTTTCGACACCCAGTGATTACCGCCGGTGGGGAATTACACCCCGCCCTGAGAACACTTACGGGGGCAATCTATCCGAACAGCAGCGGCGGTCAAAGCCAAATTTTTCTAATACTGCGCTTGTCTGTCGACAATATTTTTCAGTGGCTCACCACGCTCATAGGATTCAATCTGCGCGATGATCTCAGGAACAAGTGCGGATGGACTGGAGCTTGCCGCTGCGTGTGGTGTGATAATCACCTGTGGATGCGTCCACAATGGACTATCCTTTGGCAATGGCTCCTTATTGAAAACATCAAGCGTGACAGCCGAGAGCATGCCGCGTTCGAGCGCCGCCAGAATATCCGCCTCGTTCTGCAGGCCGCCACGACCGGCATTGATCAGGCTTGGCGGTCCAAGAGGACCGTCGTGTTTCATCTGGGCAAAAAGGCTCATGGAAAGAATGTTTTTGGTTTCTGGCGTCAATGGCAGCAGGGACACAACAATATCCGCATCCTTCAGGAAAGCCTTCAACCCATCGGGACCATGATGGCTGGTCACACCCTCGACGGACTGCGGCCTGCGGCTCCAGCCGCTCACCTTGAAGCCCAGCGCGCGCAGCTTGAGGGCAGCATCGCGGCCAAGTACGCCCATGCCGAGAATGCCGACATTGACTTCATGGGCGGCGGGCTGGCGCCGGTCTTCGTGCCAGACCTTGCCAGCCTGTTGCTGCCGGTAGCGCAAGCCGAGGCGATGGTGATCCAGCACCTGCCAGACCACATATTCGGTCATGCGCATAGTCAGGTCAGGCGAGACAATGCGAACGATTGGCACATCGGGAATCCGGTCGTCATGGAAAACGTGATCAACGCCAGCACCGAGCGAAAAGATGACTTTCAGGTTCGGCAGATCGGCAAGCGATCCCGGACGCTGCTTCCACACCAGCGCATAACGGACCTTTTCCTTGTCCGTATCGGTGTTCAGCACGAGTTTGCGGGCAGGATCGTTCTTGGCAAATTCCGAGAGCCAGACTTCCGGGTCCCAACCCGTTACAGCCAGAAAAATCGTGTCGCTTGTCCCGGTCATTCGCTTACTGCTCCCTGTTCGGCCGTTTCTATCCTGAAGGCTGCTGCCATCAGTGCTTTTGTATAGTCGCTCTTCGGATTAGCGAAGATTTCCTCCGACGGACCATATTCTACCGCCTTGCCATTGCGCATCACCAGCACATCATTGGCCAGCGCTTTCACCACTTTGAGGTCGTGGCTGATGAAAAGATAGGCCAGATTGTGCTTTTGCTGCAATCCGCGCAACAGATCGACCACCTGTGCCTGCACGCTCATATCGAGCGCAGAGGTTGGCTCATCCAGCATGACAAAGCGCGGATTGAGCACCATGGCGCGGGCAATGGCAATGCGCTGGCGCTGGCCGCCCGAAAACTCGTGCGGATAGCGGAAGCGGTTCTCCGGATCAAGATTGACTTCTTTGAGAGCCGCAACAACACGCGCATCCCGTTCATCCGCCGACAGTTTCGGCTCGTGGACGGCAAGACCTTCAGCCACAATATCGGCAATCGACATGCGCGGCGACAGCGAACCGAAGGGGTCTTGAAACACGATCTGCAATTCCCGCCGCAGGGGCCGCATCTGCTTGAACGAGAACTGGTTGATGTCCTTCTCACCAAAGCGAATGACACCTTGCGATGAAATCATGCGCGACAAGGCGAGGCCAAGCGTGGTTTTGCCCGAACCGGATTCACCGACAACACCCAGCGTCTGTCCGGCGCGAATAGTGACATCGATACCATCCACCGCCTTCACATGATCAACGGTACGGCGCAGGAAACCCTGCTTGATCGGGAACCACACCTTGACCTGTTCACCGCGCATGACAGGGGTGGCTGAAAGATCAGCTGAAGGCGGATTGCCCTTCGGTTCAGCGGCCAGAAGGTGGCGCGTATATTCATGCTGCGGGTTGTCGAAGATTTCCTTCGTCGGCCCCGTCTCGACAATCTTGCCCTTGGTCATGACGCAGACGCGGTCGGCAATTTTGCGGACAATGCCAAGATCATGCGTGATGAACAGCATCGACATGCCCTGCGCCTTTTTAAGGTCCGCAAGCAGTTGCAGGATTTGCGCCTGCACGGTCACGTCAAGCGCTGTCGTCGGCTCATCGGCGATCAGCAGCTTCGGCTTGTTGGCCAGCGCCATGGCAATCATGACACGCTGCCGCTGCCCGCCTGACAGTTGGTGTGGATAGGCATCGAGGCGCTTTTCCGGCTCGCGGATACCCACTTCATTGAGCAGTGCAAGCGTGCGCTGCTTGGCAGCCTTGTCACCCATGCCCTGATGCAGCTTCAGCACCTCAACGATCTGTTTCTCGATCGAATGAAGCGGATTGAGCGAGGTCATCGGCTCCTGAAAGATCATGGTGATGTCATTGCCACGCACGCGGCGCAAATCATCCTCGTCGCTATCAAGAAGGTCCTGCCCGTTGAACAGAATTTGCCCGGATGGATGCGAAGCTGGTGGATAGGGCAGGAGCTTCAGGATCGAGAGGGCCGAGACTGACTTGCCGGAACCGGATTCGCCGACAAGGGCAACTGTTTCACCTTGAGCAATATCAAAGGAGATGTGATCGACCGCAATCGACTGGCGGCCATTCTGGGTGAAGGCAACCGAGAGGTCACGCACGGAAAGGAGAGGGGACGCACTCATTTGAAAGCCTTGCGCGGATCGAATGCGTCACGGGTCGCTTCACCGACAAAGATCAGCAGCGACAGCATCAGCGAAATAACGATGAACCCGGTCAGGCCCAGCCATGGCGCCTGCAGATTGTTCTTGCCTTGCGCGAGTAGTTCGCCAAGCGACGGTGAACCGGGCGGGAGGCCAAATCCGAGAAAATCAAGCGACGTCAGCGTCGTGATCGAACTGTTGAGGATGAAGGGCAGGAAGGTCAGCGTCGTTACCATGGCATTGGGCAGAAGATGCCGGAAGATGATGGTCCGGTCAGGCACGCCAAGCGCCCGTGCCGCATTCACATATTCAAAATTGCGGGCGCGCAGGAATTCCGCACGGACAATGCCGACAAAATGCACCCATGAGAACAGCAGCATGATCCCGAGCAGAATCCAGAAACCCGGAGGCAGGATCGAGGCCATGATCAAGAGCAGATAGAGCGTTGGCACCGAGGACCAGATTTCGATGAAACGCTGTGCCAGAAGGTCAAGCCAGCCGCCGAAATAGCCCTGCAAGGCACCCGCCGTCACGCCGATCACAGCCGAAGCTGCGGTCAGGATCAGGCCGAACAGCACGGAAATACGAAAACCATAAAGCGCGCGGGCAAACACATCACGCGCCTGATCATCGGTTCCCAGAATATTCATGTTGCCGAACGTGCAATTGGCGTCGTTCACCCCTTGGGGATAGCGCGCACAACGCTCCTCAGCCGTGTAGAGCCAGAAGGGCTTTGACGGCGCCGTATCGGGAAGCTCGTTGTTGACGGTCCGGTACGAATAGCGGACAGGCGGCCAGATGGCCCAGCCATTGGCCTTGATCTCGTCCTGAATGACCGGATCGCGATAATCCGTCACCGCATAGAAGCCGTTGAATTTTTCCTCCGGATAATCGACCAGCACCGGAAACAGGATCTCGCCCTTGTAGGAAACAATGATTGGCTTGTCATTGGCAATGAGCCCGCCGCCAAGTGAGCCAATGAACAGGAACAGGAATATCCACAACGCCCACCAGCCGCGCCGGTTGGCCTTGAAATTCTGCCAGCGCCGGGCGTTGAGCGGTGACATACGCGCACGACGCGTTGCGGCGGGTGCAGCTTGGGTACCGATGGTCGTATCGCTCATCAGACGTCCCTCCGCTCAAAATCGATACGCGGATCGATCCACGTATAAAGCAGATCGGAGAGAAGGCTGATCACCACGCCAACCAGCGCGAAGATATAGACCGTGGCAATCACGACAGGATAATCCCGGTTGATGATCGATTCATAGCCAAGCAGTCCAAGCCCATCGAGCGAGAAGATCGCCTCAATCAGCAGCTGGCCGGTGAAAAAGATCGAGATGAACGCGCTGGGAAACCCGGCGATGACAATCAGCATCGCATTGCGGAAGACATGACCATAGAGAATCTTGCGTTCGGTCAGGCCTTTGGCGCGGGCTGTCGTGACATATTGCTTGCGGATCTCATCGAGAAACGAGTTCTTGGTCAGAAGCGTCGTCGTGGCGAAGGCCGAGAGCAGCATGGCGGTCAAGGGCAAGGCGATATGCCAGGCATAGTCCACAATCTTGCCGAAGAAGGAGAGGTCGGCGAAATTGTTCGAGGTCAGGCCGCGCAGCGGGAACCAGTCAAAGAATGAGCCACCGGCAAAAAACACGATGAGCATGATACCGAACAGAAACCCCGGTATGGCGTAACCGACAACGACAACGGCACTGGTCCAGACGTCGAAGGCAGAGCCATCCTTGATGGCCTTGCGAATGCCCAGCGGTATGGAAATCGCATAGGATATCAGCGTCATCCATAGCCCCAGCGATATGGAAACGGGCAGTTTTTCCTTGATGAGTTGCACCACGCTGATATCGCGAAAATAGCTCCGGCCAAAATCAAAGCGCAGATAGTTCCACACCAGAAGGCGGAAACGCTCCAGCGGCGGTTTGTCCAAGCCAAACTGCTTTTCAAGGCTGGCGATAAAGGCAGGGTCGAGGCCCTGCGCACCACGATATTTCGAATTGGCTGCGCCCGTGCCAAGCGATTCATTGGTCTGGCCAAAATCGGCTCCGCCACCGCCGATACGATCAAGTGCATTGCCGCCCTGACCGGTCAACTGACCGATAATGCGCTGCACAGGACCACCGGGCACGAATTGTACAATCACGAAGCAGACTAGCAAAACCCCGAACAGGGTCGGTATCATCAGAAGCAAACGCCGTAGAATATAGGCTCCCATTAAGACGGTGCTCCGCAGGGGAGGATCAGTTCAAAACTTGCCAATTGCCTTTGCCTTTGCTTCGTCACGCCACCATAGCGTTTCCACCGGAAAACCATAATCGGGCTTCGGCTCCTTGAAACCGAACATATCCCAATAGGCGATCAGGTGATTCGCACTATACCAATTTGGAATCCAGTCGCGTCTTATACGCAAGAGCCGATCCAGAACACGCATAATCGTGATCAGCTCCGCCCGCGATTTGGCCCCGCTCACCTTCTGGATCAGCGCATCGACGGTCGGATCAGCAAGCCCCGCGAAATTTGTTGATCCCGGAATAGCCGCGGATTTGGAGCCGAACATTGCCTGCAGGCTTTCCTCGGTCGGCGTCGGGCCAAGCGAATAGGCTGCGCCGATCATATCGAAATCGAAATCCTGCAGCCGGACCTGATATTGTGTGGGATCAACCAGCCGCAACGATGCATTGATGCCGATGGCGTTAAGGTTGTTGATAAACGGCGTTGAAGACCGGGTGAAGACTTCGGCAAAAATCAACAGCTCAAGATTGAGCGGTTTGCCTTTGGAATCGGCAAATTTGCCATTCTGGCGGGTGAACCCCGCTGCCGTTATCAATTCGACGGCCCGGCGTAGATTGTTTCTGTCGCGTCCTGATCCATCCGAGGTTGGTTGCAGGAGCGCATCACCGAAAATCTCCGGCGGCAGCGTGTCGCGCAGTGGCTCCATGACAACAAGCTCCTCCGGCGATGGCTTGCCCTCAGCGCGAAACTCCGACTTCTCAAACAGAGATTGCGATCGGTTGTAGACGTCGTAAAAAAAGTTCTTGCTGGTCCACTCAAAATCAAAGCAGAGCGCAATGGCTTCGCGCACGCGCTGATCCCGGAATTGCTCGCGGCGCTCATTGATTGCCCATGCCTGCAGGACTGGACGCTTTTCGCTTGAGAATTCGCGTTTCACCACGCGTTTTTGCTGAATGGCCGGGAAATTATATTCCGTAATCCATGTTTTCGCGACAGATTCAGTTCTCCAATAGATATCGCCCTTCTTGAAGGATTCGAAATCCGCCTGACGCTCGCGAAAGAACTCAATGCGAATGCGGTCAAAATGATTGGAGCCGCGCTGGACAGGCAAATCCTTCGCCCAATAGTCCGGGACCCGTTCATATTCGATTGTTTGTCCCACCAGAATTGTTGCGGCACGATAGGCCCCCGAACCCAGTGGCGCTTCCAGCGTCGAGGCGTCAAAATCGCGCGTCGCATACCAGGCTTTGGAAAAGATAGGTATTGTCGCAGCAATATCGAGAATGGCGCGATCGGAATGCTTGCCGGAAAAGCCAAGACGCAGCGTATGATCATCCTGCGCAACAATCTCTTTAAGTTCCGCCATCAGGACGATGAGATCGGGATGCCCTTTGGTCTTGAGTGTTTCATAACTGAATGCAGCATCATGCGCCGTCAGCGGCGAACCATCATGAAAACGCGCTTCCGGCCGCATCTTGAAGACAAATGTCTTTTTATCTTCGGAAACCGTCACATTCTCGGCAACCAGACCATAGATCGAATCAGGCTCATCAAGTGCAGATGCCATCAGGGTGTCGAAACACAGCTCAATACGGGGCGGCGCATCACCGCGCGCGCTGAAACCATTCAATGTGTTGAAGGTTTGCGGCGACTGATTGAAAAACCAGGTGCCCGGTGAAAAACAGAAGGTGCCACCCTTCGGCGCATCGGGATTGGTATATTCAAAATGGGTGAAATCCGCCGGATATTTCAGCTCGCCAAAAGCCGAAAGGCCATACAGTGGCACGCCGGTTTTGACCTCCGCCAGCGCCCCGCGCGGGGCAAGCGCTGATAGCGCCGCCGCACTGGAATATTTCAGCAGGTCCCGGCGGTTAAGACGGCTTCCCATCATTGCGCCCGGGCTTTCAGCGCTTGTTCCTTGGCGGTGTCGATCCACCATGAGAACATGTCGATGCCGAGATACTCCGGCTGCTTCTCTGGAATACCGAATTTGTTCCAATAGGCAATATCGATTGTATCCTTGGTCCATTGCGGGACAACGTAGTAGTTCCACAGGAGAACCCGGTCGAGTGCATGGGTTGCTGCGACTAGTTCGTCACGATCCTTGGCAAAGACCACCCGGTCGATCAGCTTGTCAATCGCCGGGTTCTTGATGCCGCTATAGTTTCGGCTGCCGGGAGTATCTGCGGCGGAGGAACTCCAGAAGTCGCGTTGTTCATTGCCCGGTGATTGAGTCTGCGGCGTGACAATCATCATGACGTCATAATCAAAATTATTCAGTCGATCGAGGTATTGACTGTTGTCGACCACCCGGATGGACGTCTGAATGCCAAGCCTGCGCAAGCTATCCATGAAGGGTCCAAGGACACGCTCGTCAGATGGATCATCTGCAAGAAATTCCATTGTCAGTGCCTGACCGGTCTTTGTGTTGACGAGCTTGCCGTTCTGTTGATCGTAACCCGCCTCACGCAGCAGATTTACCGCGTGGCGCAGGTTTTCCCGGGCAGTCTGAGGCGTGTCATACACCGGAAGTTTGAATTCTTGGGTAAACAGGTTTTCCGGGACTTGTCCTCGGACTGTCTCAAGAATTTCCAGCTCCTTTCCCGTTGGCAATCCGCTGGACGCAAGATCAATACCAGCAAAGTAACTGTTAATCCTCTGGTATTGGCCAAAGAACAAATTCTTGTTCATGCTCTCAAAATCGAAGGCCCAGGTAAGGGCTTCGCGTACTTTCGGATCTTTGAACTTGTCGCGACGCGTATTGAGATAAAAGCCCTGCATCTTGCCGATTGAATGAAAGGGAAATCGCGCCTTGACGACATCACCTTTTGTGACCGCCGGGAAGGTGTAGTCCTGCGTCCATCTCCGGATCATATTCTCCTGCCTAAGATCGTTGTAGCCCCCCTTCTTGAAGGCCTCCCAACTGGCAGTCACGTCTCTAAAATACTGGTACTGAAGACGACCAAAATTGTAGCGTCCGACATTCACCGGCAAATCCTTGGCCCAATAATCAGGAACCCGCGACCATATGATTGTCTTGCCCAGATCGACGCTTTCGATCTTGTAAGCAGATGAACCGAGCGGAATCTCGGTGGATGGCTTGCTGATATCGCGCTTCTTGCCGCTGGCATCAGCGGCTTCCCACCAATGTTTCGGCAGAACAACCAACTGACCCATAATATTCGGTAGTTCCCGATTGCCCGGACTTGAAAATGTAAAGGTGACTTCGCGCTCGCCTGTAATCTCGGCCTTGGCCACGTCGTGATAATATTTGTTGTAAAGCGGGCTTTGTTTTTTCACCACGTCAAAAGACCAGACGACGTCATCGGCGGTGATGGGCGTACCATCATGCCATTTGGCCGCGGGATTGAGACGGAACTTCACCCAGGCAAAGTCATCCGGATAGGCAACGGCCTCCGCGATAAGACCGTAGTTCGTGCTGCCTTGATCCGGAGAATCGCTCATCAGCGTATCGTAGAGAATTCCGCCGCCAAACCCTACCAGACCTGACGCCGGAGTTCCCTGCACGACGTATGGATTGAGGCTATCAAAGGTTCCAACAACGCTCTGATTAAGTGTTCCTCCCTTTGGCGCATCTGGATTGACATAGTCCAGATGCTTGAAATCCGCTGGGTATTTGGGCTCGCCGAGCATACTCACCGCATGCCGCCATTCCGGCTCCGCAGCCCTCGCATTTGACAGGGGAGCCATCGCGGTGATGGCGAGGAGGGCGAGGCTGGCAACGAGTGGGCGGAAGTGCAAATCAGGTCTCCACAATTTCTCTTTTGGGTCAGTCTAAGAGAAAATGCGGCAGAGAACAGGCCTTCAGCAAAAAAACACGCAGTCTTGATGGCGAGATCAGTCCGATACAAAAAAGCCGGGCACAAGGCCCGGCTTTCAGTGTTCTTTTGTTTGGCTTATTTCGCTGGGGCAGGTGCTGCGCCTTCAGCAGGCTTTGCGTCTTCAGCAGGCTTTGCGCCCTCGGCTGGCTTGTCGCCGCCCGCAGGTGCTGCGTCAGCAGCCGGAAGTGGCTTCGGACTATCGGAGAGTGTGCGCAGATAGGCGATCAGGTCAGCGCGCTCATTGTCCTTCTTGTCGCCGGCAAAGCCCATGGCTGTGCCCTTGATATAGGCCTTTGGCGAGGTCAGGAAGTGGTTGAGATGGTCAAAAGTCCACAGCTCCTTGCCGCCTTTCGAAAAATCCTTGATGGCGCCGGAATAGCTGAAGCCTTCATGGGTAGCCATTGGACGATCAACAATGTCCCAAAGGTTTGGGCCAACCTTGTTTGCTCCGCCCTTTTCGCCGGTATGGCAGGCCTGGCAGCGCTTGAAAACAGCTTCACCGCGTGTCGCATCGGCAGATGCCAGCAGTGTTGCAATCGGCACGGCAGCCGCAGCGGCCGGTGCGCCGGCTTCGCCTTCACCGCCAGCTTCCGCTGCCTGAATGATAAAACCGGGTTTTTCGGGCGCATGTGAATCAAATACGAAATCCGAAAGGATGCCCGCTGTCATGACAACGAAGACTGTTGCCAGAAACGCCATGGCATATTTGTTGAACGCGCTCGAATCCATTGTCGATCATTGCTCCTCTTGCGGAGGTTCTCATTATCTGGTCAATGCAAACAGCTGCATTTACTTGACGAGAGTCCCCTCGTGATCGCGCGGAAACTAGGTCTTTTGCTCAAGACTTGCAACACATATAAGGGCTGTTCTGCCTGAGACTTTTTGACACCGTAGGTTACTTGCGACGATGAAAACATTGACCCTGATTCCCGCCCGTATGGCCTCCACCCGGCTTCCCGGTAAGCCATTGGCCGATATTGCCGGAAAGCCGATGATCGTGCATGTGGCCGAACGTGCGCTGGCCGCAGGACTTGGCCGCGCTGTTGTTGCCACCGATAGTGCCGAGGTGAAAGCCGCGGTCGAAGCGCACGGACTGGAAGCTGTGATGACGCGCAGCGATCATGAATCCGGTTCGGACCGTATCTATGAAGCACTGCTGGCGCTCGATCCGGATGGCACTGTCGATGCCATTGTCAACGTGCAGGGTGATCTGCCGACCATTGATCCTGAACTGGTCAGGCGTGCCCTTTTGCCGCTGCAACAGGGGCCAGCCGATATCGCCACGCTGTGTGTTGAAATCACCAGGGAAGATGAAAAGACCAACCCCAATGTTGTGAAAGTGGTTGGATCTGGCATTGGTACAGGCAAAATGCGCGCTCTCTATTTTACCCGCGCGACAGCGCCTTACGGCAATGGCCCGCTTTATCATCACATCGGTCTTTACGCCTATCGTCGCGCGGCGCTGGAGCGCTTCGTCGGCCTCGGGCCTTCACCGCTGGAACAGCGCGAGAAACTGGAACAATTGCGCGCGCTGGAAGCTGGCATGCGCATTGATGTCGAGATCGTTGATTCGGTGCCACTGGGTGTTGATACCCCTGAAGATCTCGAACGGGCACGTGATATTCTTACATTCATAAAGGGCAATTGATTATGGCCAAAACCAACCGCATCTCCTTTCAGGGCGAACCGGGTGCCAATTCCGACACAGCGTGCCGGAACATGTTTCCGCAGATGGAACCGCTGCCATGCCCGACCTTCGAGGATGCGTTCAATGCGGTTGAGAGCGGTGCAGCCGATCTTGCCATGATCCCGATCGAGAACACGATCGCTGGCCGTGTGGCTGACATCCACCATTTGTTGCCGGAATCGCGTCTGCATATCGTTGGCGAGTACTTTCTGCCTATTCATTTCCAGCTGATGGTGCTGCCGGGCACAAAACGCAGCGATATTGTCACTGTTCACAGTCATATCCATGCGCTGGGCCAGTGCCGCAAATATATCCGCAAGAATGGCTGGAAGCCGGTTATTGCCGGTGACACCGCCGGTGCAGCGCGGCTGGTTTCCGATGTGAAGGACAAGACCATGGCAGCGCTTGCACCGCGTCTTGCCTCCAGCCTCTACGGTCTCGATATTCTGGAAGAGGATGTCGAGGACACCGAGAACAATGTGACGCGCTTCGTCGTTCTTACGAAAACGAAGAAATGGGCCCCGCGCAAGTCGGACGAACTCATGATGACGACGTTTGTGTTCCGCGTACGCAACGTGCCTGCCGCGCTCTATAAAGCCATGGGCGGCTTCGCGACGAACAGCGTCAACATGACCAAGCTGGAAAGCTATCAGATTGACGGCAAGTTCACGGCAACGCAGTTCTATGCGGATATCGAAGGACATCCTGATGACAAGAATGTCGCCCATGCGCTGGAAGAGCTGGAATTCTTCTCCAAGGAAGTACGGATTCTGGGCGTCTATCCCGCAGATATTACATTCCGCAGCTTGCAGAGTGATGACGAGTAGGTAGTTATTGGCTTCTGCTGCATGAAACACGCATCAGTAGTGCTCACCCCCCTCTGTCCTGTCGGACTACCGGGGCGAGCCACGGGTCTCGCCCGTCCTTCGGACCCCCCCCCCACAAGGGGGGAGATCAGCTGTATCGCCGCCTTTGCACAATCTGCAACGTTTCCGGTTATGGGAAAGCATTACCGTCAATGTGATCTCCCCCCTTGTGGGGGAGATGTCCGACAGGACAGAGGGGGGTGATTGCATCCACCAACATTTCAATTGCGGAACACACCTCCCCCGTTACCACACCCGCTTTTGCGTCTGGCTATTGAAAGGTGGGAAAGACGGGCGATCCAAAGGGGAACGCGGGGTCTTGGTATTGGTAGTGTAGTCAGTGCGTTCCCCGGAGATTTTCCTGTTTGAACCAAGAAAATAACCGGATCTCCCGTCCCGATGACTGGTTTTACCCTTGTGAGATAAAACCTTTCCTCTGCGGTTGGGTTCTCCCCGCAGGTGAAATCACCGATCCTTTCCTGACTTCGAAAGTTTTCCGGAGCATTCCCGCCGGAAAGGACACCATCAGAATAAGCGAGGTGAGATGGTGTTGGATAAGTTGGTGTGATTTTTTTGGAAAAGATTGTTGCAGTAACATTGTCGCGCCCTTCGACAAGCTCAGGATGAGGGAGAGGGAGGGTTGCAAAGATAATCGCCGACATTTCAGATCACAGGTGTTGCAGCGCAAAGGTTGCAGAATATAGCTCCCTTACATCACCCAAGCCCCTCATGGTGAGCTTGTCGAACCACGAACCACAACACCTTACGTTCCGCTCTCAACCCAACTGCGGATGAGATGGGCGGCAATGGCGCCGGGAGGGGGTGTCATCAACCCGTCCGGATGGGTACGGTCCAGCATCAGGATTACTTCCTCACGCGTAAACCAGCGTCCCGCTTCCAGTTCCGCCGTATCAAGCGTGTAGTCGTCGGACAGTGCTTCCGCATGGCAGCCAATCATCAGCGAATAGGGAAACGGCCACGGCTGCGACGCGTGATAGACAACGCGGCCGATGGGAAGGTTCGTTTCTTCGAGCGTCTCGCGCCGTACGGCATTTTCAATGGTTTCACCGGGTTCAATAAATCCGGCAAGGCAGGAATACATGCCCGGCCCAAAATGGGCGCCGCGCGCCAGCAGGCACTTGTCGCCGCGCACCACCATCATGATGGCTACGGGATCGGTACGGGGGAAATGCTGGGCGTCGCAATTGGGGCATGTACGGCGATAACCGCCATCCCGCATCACTGTTTCCGAACCGCAGCGTCCGCAGAAGCGATGATTCTCATGCCAGGTCAGCAATGAGACCGCCTGCGCCATCGCGCCGAGCTGATCCTCAGGGATAAGACCCTGCGTATAAACAGGGCGATATTCAATGGCCTTGATTGTTTCCGGCAGTGCCGCGAGATCGACGCCGCTTAAAGTCGCGAGAACCGGCGTCTCGTCCTGCATGCCCAAATAGATCGTCCTGTTCGGGTTCGGCAGCAATGCGACAGCATCTTCAAGGGCGAAAAGAGCATTGCTGATGCCGTCACCTTGGGCCACCAGCACATGACCTTGTCCAATCAGCAGCATGCGTGTGTTTGTGTCCGCCAGTGCAACCGTGACCACATCATCGCTGCGCTTTTCCGCATGGCGGTTGATCCGGTTGCCGGCAAAACCGACGAAATGGCTCGCTTCCGCTTCCGGAACATCATAAAGGCGAAACGACATGGATGAAGCTCCAGAAAACTGGTCCGGAAAAGGACTCACATGGTGTGAATGATTAGATAGCCCCGAGAATGGCGTTCGCAAAGTCCCTTGCATCTTTTTCGCCATAGGGTTCGCGAATACCATGTCCCCAGACCGGTCCGGGCCAGGCCGGATCGCCCGTGTTGCGGGCGATCACATGCAAATGCAGCTGCCGCACAATATTGCCAAGTGCGCCGGTATTGATCTTTTCGCAATTGGCGACAGTTTTCAGCGCCTGTGCCGCTATTCCCGACTCGAAAACAAGCATGGTCTGATCAAGCGGCGTGAGGTCATGAATCTCGCTGATTCCAACCCGTTGCGGCACGAGAATAAGCCAGGGCCAGCGCCGGTCATTCATCAGGCGCAGGTCGCAAAGGCCCAGCCTTGCAATGGGAATTGTATCAGCTGCAAGTTTGCTATCGAGTATGAACGTCATGATTTGCAACAAATAGCAGTTTTTTTGTCGTTCCGCTTGCTTTTTGCGTAAAGATTGCCGATATGAGCCTCGGGAGGTTGGTGGTGGACGAGCCACTCGCCAACCGGGTCAGGTCCGGAAGGAAGCAGCCCCAACGAGCCAGGCACGGGTCGCCGTGCCAGCCTCCCACCCTTTATCCTCTTCAAAGCCGTCATCCGGCATTGACGCTGCGGTGTGCGGCGGTACAAACTTGTCTGACGCAATGAAGAGCAATGCAGGAGCGGAATCAACCGGGATGGACACCAAAACGGCAGATAGCGCCTATCGCGTGCTCGCCCGCAAATATCGCCCGCAGAATTTCGACGATCTGGTCGGCCAGGAACCTATGGTGCGCACGCTCACCAATGCGTTCGAGACTGGCCGTATAGCGCAAGCATGGATGCTGACAGGTGTGCGCGGGGTCGGCAAGACCACCACAGCCCGTATTCTGGCCCGAGCACTCAATTACAAGACAGCCGAGATCGACAAGCCGACCATCGATTTGTCTGTTCCCGGTGAACATTGTCAGGCGATTATGGAAGGCCGCCATGTCGACGTGATCGAGATGGATGCCGCCTCCCATACGGGTATCGACGATATCAGAGAGATCATCGAGCAGGTGCGCTACCGCCCGGTTTCGGCCCGCTATAAAGTCTATATCATCGATGAAGTGCACATGCTGTCCAATCAGGCCTTTAACGGCCTGCTGAAAACATTGGAAGAGCCACCACCCCACGTCAAATTCATTTTTGCTACGACGGAAATCCGCAAAGTTCCGATCACGGTCCTGTCGCGCTGCCAGCGTTTTGACCTGCGCCGCATCGATGCGAATATGCTGACTGGCTTGTTGAAGAAGATTGCCGACAAGGAAAGCATCACGGTTGATGCGGCATCGCTGGCGATGATTGCCCGCGCCGGTGAAGGCTCGGCGCGCGATTCTTTGTCGATCTTCGATCAGGCGATTGCCCATGGTGCTGGTAATGTCGATGCGGACACCGTGCGTTCCATGCTGGGGCTTGCTGATCGCGCCCGTATCATTGATCTGTTTGAAATGCTGATGCGCGGCGATGTGGCCTCGGCCCTGCGCGAATTCCGCGCGCAATATGATGTGGGGGCCGACCCGAGCGTTGTGCTTTCCGATCTTGCCGATTTCAACCATCTGGTCACGCGCATTCGTTTCACCCCTGATGTAGCTGATGATATTTCCCTGTCGGAAGACGAACGGGTACGCGGCAGGGATTATGCGGAAAAGCTTTCCATCCGCGTGCTTTCCCGCACATGGCAGATGCTGCTGAAAGGCATTGCCGAGGTGGATGCATCCAACCGTCCGGTGCAGGCCGCCGAAATGCTGTTGATCCGGCTGGCCCATGCGGCTGATCTGCCGACATTGGATGAAGCGCTGAAATCGCTGGAGAACGGTGCGTCTCAATCCGGCCAATCGCCGCGAAACGATGGCCCGCGCCCCGGCAATGGTGGTGGACAGGCCATGAGCCGTTCGGCGCCAGCGGATGCTATAACACCTGCCCGTAATACCGTAAGCTCAGGCGGCGGTGCCACCATGCGGCTGGTTGAGCAGACGGCACAGCCGGAGCCAGTTGTGCAGGTTCAGCCCGTGGTGGAAGAACAGGCTCCGTCGGTTCCGGTAAACAGTATTGCCGATATCGTCGCGCTCGCGGAAAAAGAGCGCAACATGCAGTTCAAGATTCTGGTCAAGAATTGCGTCCGGCTCGTCAGCATCAAGCCGGGCAGGCTTGAGATCAATCTGACCGACGATGCGCCCAAAACCCTGATCACGGATCTGTCGCAAAAACTGACCGCATGGACCGGCTCACGCTGGATGGTATCGCTGTCCCGCGAGCAGGGCGGCAGGACGATCAATGAAACCGAAACGGCGCGCCGCGATTCGATGCTCAGCGATGCGCGCGCTGATCCGGACGTGGCAGCGATCCTGTCGCGTTTCCCCGGGGCGAAGATTATCAATGTGCGGATTGCAACGCCTGCCGGGCAGGCCAATGGCGATCCGGATGCAATGGACGGAACAGGCCTTGCTGATGATACGCTGGCGCCCGTCGAAGAAGACGATTGATCAAAAGGAGTTTTTCCCATGCGTGACATTATGGGCATGATGAAACAGGCCAAGGAAATGCAGGGCAAGATGGCCGCCATGCAGGAGGAAATCGCTGCACTTGAAGCCGAAGGGCATTCGGGCGGCGGTCTCGTCACGGTGAAGCTGTCAGGCAAGGGTGCGTTGACCTCGCTCAAGATCGATCCGTCCTTATTCAAGGAAGATGATGTCGAGATTCTTGAGGATCTGATCATCGCCGCCCATAATGAGGCCAAGGCGAAGGTCGAGGCAATCATGGCGGAGAAGACTCAGGCGCTCACCGCTGGTCTGCCTATTCCGCCCGGTTTCAAGCTGCCGTTTTGATCGTTTTCGGTACAATCACAAGTTTATTGGAAATAGCGAACGCTTGGTTTATAGTGCTCTTGGAGCGGGGATGAGCTATCGCCCACCCCCAACCTTTATTTTTTGAATTGAACCCGGACGGTCCATGACCAGCTCGTCCGGGTTTTTCTCAAAATAAAGGTGATACTAAACGGAAAAATCCGCATAATTTCACCTCCAAGTTCAAAGGCAAGGCTGTTGCTACAGTCGGGTAGCCCATTCTCCCGATGCACCGGCTGGCACAGTGCTGCTGCTTCGCCTTCGAACCATTGCGTCTTGCAACGCTTGCGGTGATGATTACTTGGTTCTTGGCTGTCGACAACGAATGCAGGGTTGTGAAATTTCTGACGTTTTCCGCTCAGGTTGCGTCTGCGATTCCCTACAGGCCGAATTTGCTTTAAACCGTCGATATGTCGAAACGAATCGCCGGTCCTGAAATTGAACGCCTGATCCAGCTTCTGGCCAAAGTGCCGGGGCTTGGACCGCGTTCTGCACGCCGGGCGGCGCTGCATCTGATCAAGAAAAAAGAAGCACTGCTCATCCCGCTCGGTTCCGCCATGCAGGATGCTGCGGAAAAGGTACGCATCTGTTCCACATGCGGCAATGTCGATACGTCTGATCCGTGCATGATCTGCACTGACCCGCGCCGGGAACGGGCGACGCTGATCGTGGTTGAGGATGTTTCCGATCTCTGGGCGCTTGAGCGTGCCGGCTCCATGAATGTCCGCTACCATGTGCTTGGCGGCCGCCTGTCGCCGCTGGATGGTGTCGGCCCTGATGATCTCAACATTGCAAGCCTTGTCACCCGGGTGGCGGAAGGTGAGATCAAGGAGGTCATTCTCGCTGTTAATGCGACGGTTGAGGGGCAGACAACGGCCCATTACATCACCGACCAGCTTGCGGACTTTGAAGTGCGCATCACACGGCTTGCCCATGGGGTGCCTGTCGGCGGCGAACTGGATTATCTGGATGAGGGCACGCTGACGGCGGCCCTGCGTGCACGGACGACGTTATAGGGAGAAGGCTTTTGATCAAACGCCCGATGAAATCAGTCCTTGGGGCGGTGATAGCCGTACTTCTCTATACAATAGTTGGTTTTGCCGCTTCCAAGCCTGAAATCGAAGCGCAATTCCGGACGTGGCTTGCCAATGATCTGTGGCCGGAAGCCAAGACGCTAGGCGTTTCCAAAGCGGTTTTCGATGATGCCTTTTCCGGCGTCACGTTGAATTTCGATCTGCCTGATC
This sequence comes from Phyllobacterium sp. TAF24, assembly GCF_052113785.1. Classification (NCBI taxonomy): domain Bacteria; kingdom Pseudomonadati; phylum Pseudomonadota; class Alphaproteobacteria; order Hyphomicrobiales; family Phyllobacteriaceae; genus Phyllobacterium; species Phyllobacterium sp. TAF24. Next base: position 213,888 of record NZ_JBFRDN010000005.1, read on the forward strand.
TGGTTATGCCCGGTGAAAAGCCGCAGACGCCGAAGGAACAGAAGCAATCGGAATTCGGCTCACCCGGCAAATACTTCAACGACAAGACGGTTGGTGCAGTCACATCAGGCGGTACGGCACGAGCCGGTCAATATGCCAAAATTCTCAAAGCCGTTGAGAGCAAATATGGTGTACCCGGCCCCATTGTGCTGGCGATCTGGGGCCGCGAAAGCGGCTATGGCAGCGTCAAGATTCCCAACAATGCCTTTACCGTGCTTAGCACCAAGGCCTTTTTGGCCACACGAAAAGACATGTTCCGTAAGGAATTGATCGCGGCACTGCAGATTGTCGAAAAAGGCTATATTGGCGTCGGCGCCATGAAAAGCTCATGGGCTGGCGCGCTCGGGCAGCCGCAATTCATGCCGACGTCCTATCTCCAGCATGCGGTGGATTTTGACGGGGACGGCAAACGCGACATCTGGAATTCGGTTCCCGATACGCTTGGTTCCATCGGCCATTATCTGGCACAATATGGTTGGCAGCGTGGGCGCGACTGGGGCTATGAAGTCAACGTTCCCCAAAATGTCAGCTGCTCGCTGGAAGGACCGGATCAGGGCAAGCCCTTCGCTGCATGGGCCAAGCTCGGCATTACCCGCGTCAACGGCAAGCCGTTTCCATCGAGCGAGACAAATCGCGAAGGCTTTTTGCTGATGCCTGCGGGGCGGCATGGACCGGCTTTCGTCGTGACCAAGAATTTCTATGTCATCAAAGAATACAATATGAGCGATCTTTATGCGCTCTTCATTGGCCATGTGGGTGATCGCATTGCCAATGGCGCTAAGGGTTTCTCGGTTGGCTGGGGTGATGTGGGCGGGCTTTACCGTTCGGATATTGCCGGCTTGCAAAAGGCGCTGGAGAAAAAGGGCTATGACGCCGGTGGCGCCGACGGTTTCCCGGGGTTCAAGACAAGGCGCTCCATTGGCGATTGGCAGGCGAAGCAGGGCCAGCCTGCCACCTGTTTTCCGGATAAGGACCTGGTCAAGGCAATTCGCTGATTTTCGCAGCGATGGCCACCAGATGTTTCAGGGTAGGGGATGGATCATCCCTGCGCCAGATCAGCCCGGTTTCGATGACGGGCGGCTCGCCGGAGAGTTTGAGATAACGCACACCGGTGCGGCCAAGATTTTGCAGCGATTCCGGCACCAGCGCGATCCCCATTCCGGTGGAGACTAGGCTGATGATTGTCTGCATCTGGATTGCTTCCTGTCCGATCAGTGGAGCGGCACCATTGTCGATGTAGTAGCCGGTGATCAGATCATGAAAGGCTGGCGCGCTGCGGCGAGGAAAGATGATCAACGGCTCGGACAATGCGGTGGTGATATCCAGCATGCCATCGATGCTTTTCAACCTCCCTGATAGTAACCATTCTTCCGGTATGGCGGCCACCAGTTCTTCCTGAAGCAGCGGCAGGTAGGTTAGCGAGGCGTGAAGCGCCGCCTGCGGCGGTGGAATGATCAGACCCGCGTGGATGTCGCCCTGTAAGAGAGTTTCGATCTGCCAGTCGCTGGTTGCCTCCTGCAAATTGACGTGCACTTCGGGATAATCAGTTCTGTAGCGGCTGAGCAGTTTTGGCAGCAGGCTGTAATCGGCGGTGCTGACAAAGGCGAGTTTCAAAGTGCCCAGCGTTCCGCGTGACAGTTGCCGGGCGATTGTGGGCAATGCCGCCGCGTCGTCCAAAATCTTCCGCACATGATCAAGCCATTGCGCACCCGCCGGTGTCAGCACAACACTGCGCTTGGTGCGGGCGAACAATTCCACGCCGATTTCCTCTTCGAGCGCGAGAATGGTCTGGCTGAGGGGCGGTTGGGTCATGTTCAGCCGTGCGGCAGCCCGGCCGAAATGCAGTTCCTCGGCAACAGTGATAAAGTAGCGCAGCTGACGCAAATCCATATCGCGTTTGTAATATGGAAAACGACCTAATCAAGCATGAATTATATATTTCACACTTGTTTGGAAACGCTCTAAACAAAAGACGATCGGGTCTTCGAACCAAAATGTCCTTGCGGAGGAATAGCCATGGCAGTCAATGAACGATCGAAACATATCACGCAGGGCGTAGCGCGCTCGCCCAACCGCGCCATGTATTATGCGCTGGGTTATGAGAAGGCGGATTTTGACAAGCCGATGATCGGCATCGCCAACGGCCACTCCACCATCACGCCATGCAATGCCGGATTGCAGCCATTGGCCGATGCGGCGGTTGCCGCAGTCAAGGTGGCGGGCGGCAATCCGCAAATCTTTGGCACGCCAACCATTTCCGATGGCATGGCCATGGGCACGGAAGGCATGAAATATTCGCTGATCTCCCGCGAAGTCATCGCCGATTGCATCGAAACCTGCGTCAACGGTCAGTGGATGGATGGCGTTCTGGTGCTTGGCGGCTGCGACAAGAACATGCCGGGTGGTATGATCGCCATTGCCCGCACCAATGTTCCGGCGATCTATGTCTATGGCGGCACGATCAAGCCGGGCAAATGGAAGGGCAAAGACCTTTCCATCGTTTCCTCTTTTGAAGCGGTCGGGTCTTTCATGGCTGGAAAAATGAGTCAGGAAGATTTTGAAGGTATTGAGCGGCATGCCTGTCCTTCCACCGGTTCCTGTGGCGGCATGTACACGGCCAATACGATGAGTTCTTCGTTCGAGGCGTTGGGCATGTCGCTGATGTCGTCATCGACCATGGCCAATCCCGATGCCGAAAAGGTTGATAGCACAACAGAGTCCGCTCGCGTTCTGGTGGAAGCGGTACGCCGGGGCATCCGTCCGCGCGATATCATCACGCGCAAATCCATCGAGAATGCCGTGTCGCTGATCATGGCGACCGGTGGTTCCACTAATGGTGTTCTGCATTTCCTCGCCATTGCCCATGCGGCTGAAGTCGAATGGACTCTCGATGATTTCGAACGCGTCCGCCGCAAGGTGCCGGTTATCTGCAATCTTCGGCCATCAGGCCAGTATATGGCCGTTGACCTGCATCAGGTGGGCGGCATTCCGCAGGTTTTGAAAATCCTGCTCAATGCGGGGCTGCTGCATGGCGATTGCCTGACAATCACCGGTCGCACCATCGCCGAGGAACTGGTTCACGTTCCAGATGCGCCGCCCGCTGATCAGAATATCATCCGGACCATCGACAAGGCGCTCTATAAGGAAGGGCATCTGGCGATCCTTAGGGGTAATCTGGCAACAGAGGGTGCTGTCGCCAAGATTACCGGTCTAAAGAATCCTGTCATTCAGGGCCCTGCACGGGTGTTTGATGACGAGCAATCGGCGATGGATGCCATTCTCTCGGATAAAATCAGGCCCGGTGATGTGGTCGTCCTGCGCTATCTCGGACCCAAGGGCGGCCCCGGAATGCCTGAGATGCTGGCACCGACATCGGCGATTATCGGGCGTGGTCTCGGCGAGAGTGTCGGGTTGATCACCGATGGTCGTTTCTCCGGCGGGACGTGGGGCATGGTCGTCGGCCATGTTACGCCTGAGGCCTTCGAAGGTGGTGCGATAGCGCTGATCAAGGAAGGCGACACGATTACCATTGATGCGCATAAGCAGCTTCTGCAACTGGAGGTGAGTGATGCGGAACTCGCCGAGCGCCGCAAGGCCTGGCAGCAGCCCGCCCCCCGCTACACGCGCGGCGTTCTGGCAAAATTTGCCAAACTCACCAAATCTGCCAGCGAAGGTGCGGTCACGGATTAGATTGAGAACAGTCTGTCAAAAGCATGGGCGGTATGAATGCCGCCCATGAAATGCGATCCTGATGCATCATTGAATAGTCAGGAAATCAGTCTATGCCAGCCCTCGTGAATGGACAGTGGATCAAAGGCGACGTTGCCGCCAGTGAAATGAAGGATGGGGCATTCCATCGTGAGCCGACCCGGTTTCGCAACTGGATTACGCCGGATGGCGTACTCGACAAAGAGGGCACTCCCACCTTCAAAGCAGAGGCTGGCCGTTATCAGCTTTTTGTATCCTACCTCTGCCCCTGGGCTTCCCGGACACTGATCTTTCGACACCTCAAAGGGCTGGAAAACATCATCAGCGTGGCAGTGGCTGAGCCTGCCCTGGGGGAAAATGGCTGGACATACACCAATCTTGTCGATGCGGGGTCAAAGGCACCGCCGATCCATTACCTGCACCAACTCTATACGGCTGGTTTGCCCACTTACACCGGCAAGGTTTCTGTTCCGGTGCTCTGGGATCGTCAGGAGGGGCAGATCGTCAATAATGAGTCGGCTGATATCATCCGTATTCTGAATTCCGCATTCGATGGGCTGACCGGGGATCGCAGGGATTTCTATCCGGAGAGCCTGCAGCCGGAGATCGAACGGTGGAACGCGCTCATCTATGACAATATCAACAATGGCGTCTACCGTGCCGGGTTTGCCAAGACGCAAGGAAGCTACGACGAAGCGGTGAGAGATGTCTTTGCGGCGCTTGACCGTGTGGACGCACATCTCGCCGATCATCGCTATCTGGCAGGGCAATATTTAACCGAAGCCGACTGGCGTCTGTTTGTGACGCTGGTCCGGTTCGACGCTGCCTATAATGGTGTTTTCAAATGCAACATCCGCCGGTTGGAGGATTATCACCATCTGTCCAATTATCTGCGCGAACTCTATCAGTTTGAAAACGTGCGCGAGACGGTGAAGATTGATCACATCAAGACCGGCTATTATTCCATCGCCTCGGTCAATCCGACCGGCATCGTCCCGGCTGGGCCATTGATTGATTTTGATCGGCCGCATGACCGGGAGCGCCTGACCGGCAAAGGCATCGTCCTGCGTTAGAGCGCTGACTTCAGCCGTTTTGAACCAAAGCCCGATGGCTGGATAGAAATATCCGGCCATCGGGCTTTTTGCATTGCGGCAGCTTTTTCTCTCGTTTTATGGCTTGTCAGGAATACCCATATGTGAAAATATTATTCACAAAAGAAGATTGAGGAGGATCGCACCATGGGACGCCAGTCCATTCCTGAAAGCCTGAAGTGTGCCTTTAAGGTGCCGCTGTGAGTGATTTTGCGCCCACAGTCGGCGTGTCCTCGACACAGCCAAAGAACATGCCAGCCGATCATGCGGCGCTGCCGGTCTGGAATGCGGAAAACTGGTTCTATGAGGATTGGCCCGTCGGGCACAAAATCCGCTCCCTACGCCGAACCCTATCCGAAAGCGACAGTCACCTCTTCAATACGCTGGTCACTGACATCCACCCTTATGTGCAGGATCAGATGTTTGCGGAAAGTGAGGGCATATTTGGCAGACGGCTCGTTGCGGGGGCCTTTGTCTTTTCCGCTGGTCTCGGACTTGTCGCAACCAATTGCGTCAATGCTTTTTCCTATGGCTATGACAAGCTGCGTTTTATCAAGCCGGTCTTTCTCAACGACACGATCTACACCATCCGCACCAATCTGGATAAGCGCCCGCGCTACAAGGAACTTGGGCTGATCCGCGCCAGCTACGAGGTGTTCAAGAACGAGGGCGAACTGGTTCTCTACTGTGAGCATCTGCAAACGGTGAAATACCAGAACCCCGCTGATTTTATTGGAAAGACTGAGAAATAATGACCACGGATAATGCTGATCTGCCGCTCGCCGGGCTGCTTGTCGTTGATATGAGCCAGTTTCTCTCAGGGCCCTATGCGTCACTGCGCCTGATGGATCTGGGTGCGCGGGTTATCAAGATCGAGCGCCCTGACGGTGGCGATCTTTCCCGGCGGCTTTATTTGAGCGATACGGAAATCGGCGGCGACTCGACTATTTTCCACGCGATCAACCGCGCCAAGGAAAGTCTGGCGATTGATCTGAAAAGTGAAAGCGATCTCGCCTCATTACGGACACTTCTCGGGAAAGCTGATGTTCTCATTCAGAACTTCCGTCCCGGTGTCATCAAGCGTCTGGGCCTCGATTATGAAGCTGTTAAGGCGATCAACCCGCGTCTCGTCTATGCCGGGATTAGCGGCTATGGCGAAGAGGGTCCGTGGGTCGGGCGTCCGGGGCAGGATTTGCTGGCACAATCACGTTCCGGCCTGATGTGGCTTAATGGCGATGAAAGCCAAGGGCCTGTGCCATTCGGGCTTGCCGTCGCCGATATGCTGGCGGGCGCCGCGACGGTTCAGGGTATTCTGGCTGCACTGGTAAGACGTGGCATCAGCGGCACCGGAAGTCACATCGAGACAAGCCTGCTGGAGTCTCTCATTGATTTCCAGTTCGAAGTGCTGACCACGCATCTCAATGATGGCCGCCGCCTGCCCAAGCGCTCGGATTTCCGCAGCGCTCATGCCTATCTCTCCGCACCCTATGGCGTTTATCCGACCAAGGACAATTATCTTGCCCTTGCCATGACACCCCTGCCAAAGCTTGCCGACCTTCTGGGACTGGATGCACTCGCACCTTACCGCGACACCCCAGCCAGCTGGTTTACCGCCCGTGATGAAATCAAGCGGATCATCGCCAATAAGCTTGCAACTGAGGATACGGATCACTGGCTTTCAATTCTCGAGCCCGCCGATATCTGGTGTGCAAAGGTGCTGAACTGGGAAGAACTGATGGCGAGCGAGGGCTTCAAGGTGCTCGACATGCTGCAGACCGTCGAGCGCGAGGACGATGTTTCCATTCTCACGACGCGTTCGCCCATCCGGGTCAATGGCAAACGGGCAAAATCCGACCGGGCAGCGCCGCGTATTGGCGAGCATAGCGAGGCGATCCGCAAGGAGTTTGGCCTGTGAGCAAGATCACGTTGAAGGGCATGACGTGGAGTCATCCGCGTGGCTACGATCCCATGGTTGCCTGCTCCAGACTTTGGTTTGAGAAGACTGGAATTACCATTGAATGGGACAAGCGTTCGCTTCAGGATTTTGAATCCTTTCCCGTGGAGGAACTGGCGCGCACCTATGATCTGATCGTGATCGACCATCCGCATGTCGGGCAGATCACGGCTGAGCATTGCCTTGCTCCGCTCGATGTTCCGGGGCGGGAGACAGAGCGCGCCGCGCTACTCAAGGGCAGCGTCGGGCAATCCTATCCGAGTTATCATTGGCAGGGTCATCAATGGGCCTTTCCCGTTGATACGGCGACGCAGGTCTGCGCGTGGCGGCCTGATCTTCTGAAACACTCACCCAAAACATGGGACGAGATGTTGGTTCTTGCCCGAGAGGGCCGAGTGCTTCTTCCGCTCAGGCCACCGCATTCCCTTATGACGTTCTACACCCTGTGCGGTAATCTCGGCACTCCCTGCGCAACAGCATCGGGCCAATTGATCAATCGGGAGCACGGTATGCGTGTTCTGGAAATGATGGGCGAGATCAGTGCCCTTGTTGATCCCGCCTGTTTCGAGATGGACCCGATTGCTGTGCTTGAACGCATGGCCAAAACCGGATCAGAAATCGCCTGCGCGCCCCTGATTTATGGCTACGTCAATTATGCAATCAAAGGCTTCCGGCCCAATCTCGTTGCTTTTGCCGATATTCCTGCTGCGGGTGAAAATGGCCCGGCTGGGTCCGCACTTGGTGGAACGGGTATTGCAGTCTCTGCATTTTCCGGGCATCGCGCTGAGGCCATTGATTTCGCCTACTGGATAGCCAGCGGCGGCATACAGAAAAGTCTTTATGCGGAAGCTGGCGGCCAGCCCGGACATGCGGATGCGTGGGAAGATCAAGCGGTCAATGCCGCCACGTCAGATTTTTATACAGCAACACGCAAAACGCTTAAGGCTGCATGGGTGCGTCCACGCCACAATGGCTATATGGCGTTTCAGCAATCAGCATCGGAACGCCTCAATGAGGCTTTGCTGAAAGGACACGGCGCGGGACGGGTTATTGATGATCTGAACGCGCAGTTTCTGCGCAGCTTTAGGGGCCTCGCCAATCAGGCATAGCGTTTCTCAGGTTCGACGTCCGCCCCATTGACAGCCGGGTGGGCATTGACAGCGGTGATAACCGCCAGAGCAGCAAGTGAATTCACACTGCGATTGCCGCGATTGAATGCCGTCATAACGGTTTCTGCGATGATTTTCGCTTCCTCATTTGTGCTGGATTTCACGAGGAGTGTTGCCGCCGCCTTGTCGTAGGCCGCCTGCATCAGGTCCCAATCATCCTGCGAATAGGTCGGTTCTGGTGGATTTGCGAAAGACATGGGGAGTATTCCTTCCCTGAAACGAATGAAAACCCCGCGACAGGAAAAGGCTAGTCGCTCAAATGTGGCATGGCAATTCGAAACGATTTCTTGCTGCTCTGAAAGAACTTACCGCAGTGCAAACTGGCGACCCGCCCATCGGAATATGGCAAATCCGGACAGGGATCATGAGCCGGCTTTACCCATGTATGGGTGGGTGATTCGAGCCATCGCTACAAACTGCTTTCAGCATCTGTTCTCGCCTGAATATGCCGGGAAAGACGGGACCACCGCTGACTGAACCATGGAGTGACCAAAGATATTTTTTCAAAGCGCTGGCTGGAAAAAGACGGATCAGTCTCCTCAAAGGTCCAGACCTTGAAGTTTGTCAGTTCGTGCGGCCCGAACGTGTGGATAAGCGGAATATCGGCGGCATCGCGGCCACGCGCCACAACAATCCGTCCGATACGGCGCGTGTTGTGGCGGGCGTCGAATGTGTGCCACTGATCTCCGAGATAAACCTCGAACCACGCGTTGAAATCCATCGGAGCGGGATCGGCAGGAATGCCAATATCACCCATATATCCATTGACGTATCGCGCTGGGATATTCATGCAACGGCAGAAAGCAACAGCCAGATGCGCGAAATCCCGGCATACGCCGACGCGCTCTTCATGGGCCTGTGCGGCAGTCCGCGTGGCACGGGCAAAACCATAGCTGAAAGTCAGCCGCTGGTTGACGTAATCACAGATGGCCTGAACCCGCGTCCAGCCTGGCTTGACATTGCCGAACAGGCTCCATGCCAGATTGCTCAGCTCATCCGTTTCGCAATAGCGGCTGGCGGACAGAAAGGCGAGACACTCGGTAGGCAGTTTGTCGACGGTCAATTCCTGTGCATTTTCGTCAATGGGATCAGGCAGTCCGTCATCCTCTACGACAGCATCATATTTCAATGAAAGATTGCCCGCCGGAGCCAGAAGACGCAGACAGCTATTGCCGAAAAGGTCGTGGAAATTCTCCAGTTTTACTGTGGGCGACGCCGACGGTCCCCTCTCGCAAACAATAGCGGAAAGTCGTCCCGCCTCCAGATTGAGATAGGTCGTCATCGGCGTTGGTTCGTTGCACTTGATAGCAATTTCATATCCGACACGGATCAACATGGCGCATCCTTTTGGGGTTTTGAATGGAACGCGAGAAAGGAGTTTGAGTTCCTGCCATGCCCAATAAAATTGTCGATAAATGCAAATGGGCTTTGCTCAAACCCGCGCCGAAAGGCTCTTCAGTCTTTGTTGACTATAAGATCGTAAAATTTGAAACGAATGCTGCCTCGGCCCGTTATCTCAGCAGGCCCAAACATTGCTGGAAGGGTGATAGGCGGGTGCAGAAGCATAGGCTTTTGCGGTGTTTGGCACGCGTCGGCAAATGAGTACCGATCTTGCTCCAGAAATGGATGGGAAGGGTCATGGCTGTAAAACATGGAATGCCGCATCAACCGGTTGCCACGGTCATGCGCACACAGATTACCAGGCAGGATTTTCGCAATGCCGTCCAGTCCTCCCAGCTTTCTCAGGCTGACAAGGATCTTCCCTCGCAGTTCGTTGATCTGCTCAAGCGCCTTGAAAAGGCGGAGAAGCGCAAACAATAATGAGTGGCTCAGTTGTTGCGTGTGTCCTGCATGACCTTGCCCTGATAGGCGAGGTGGGCGTCCCGGCCGTATTTGGCCGTGTAATTGACAAAACTGCCGAAGGACAAGGCAAAAGCCATGAAAATGAAAAAGACAATGCCAAGACGCTGTACAAGCATGACAGATACCCCCGTGGAACTGACACAAAGGTATGGGTTGCAACCTGAACACGCGTAGAACCAGCCGTTCATCCCGCGTTTCAATTTATTAAAATTTTACAAATTTTATGGCCGTTGCCCGGCAGCTATGGGTTTCTTTACCGACCAGCGTTCGTGCAGCCGTGCCAGCATCAGATAGATGACTGGTGTGGTGTAGAGGGTGAGCACCTGCGACACGATGAGCCCGCCGACAATGGTAATTCCAAGCGGACGGCGCAGTTCTGAACCGGGACCGGTCGCAATGATGAGGGGTATGGCACCCATAATAGCGGCAAGCGTTGTCATGAGGATTGGCCGAAAGCGCTTGAGGCACGCCTGATAAATCGCATCCTCCGCCGACAGGCCATAGCTTCGCTCGCCCTGTAGTGCGAAATCCACCATCATAATGCCGTTCTTCTTGACGATGCCGATCAGAAGAATGATGCCGATAAAGGCAATCAGTGTCAGCTCCGTGCCGGTTATGACCAGTGCAAGCAGGGCGCCAAGCCCGGCGGAGGGCAGGGTGGATATAATTGTCAAAGGGTGGGCGAGGCTCTCATAGAGAATGCCCAGCACGATATAGACTGTCAGCAGTGCCGCAAGGATAAGCAGGGGTTGGCTACCGGTGGACTGGGTGAGTGATGCGGCGTCGCCCGCAAACTCCGCGTGAAGTGAATCGGGAAGATGCATGCCGAGAACAGCTGTTTGTACCGCATTATTCGCGTCCTCAAGCGATGTCCCCAATGCCAGATTGTAGGAAATGGTGACGGACGGAAACTGCCCCTGATGATTGACGACGAGGGGCGCAAGGGTGCGCTCGATTTTGGCGACACTGCTGAGCGGCACCTGTATGCCGCCGGTTCCGGTCACATGCAGATTGGCGATTTGCTCGGGGTCGAGCGCGTAACCGGCATTGGCTTCGATCACCACCCGGTATTGATTGCGCGCCGAGTAGATCGTGGAAACCTGCCGCTGTGAAAAAGCATTGTTGAGTGCGCTGTCTATATCGCCGATGGCCACGCCCATGCGCGCAGCAGCAACCCGGTCTATCGTCACATTGGCCTGCAATCCATTGGGCTGGCGGTCCGTTGCCACATCGGTCAAACCGGGTTCCTGTTTCAGGCGGTCCAGCACCTTTGGCGCCCATGTGACAAGTTCACTGTAATTGGCATCCCATAGGGTGAACTGATATTGCGACTGGGTCGAACGTCCGCCCGCGCGGATGTCTCCCGGCGAGAACAGGAATGTTGACAGCCCCGCCACGGAGGCAAGCGATTTGCGCATACGGTCGATGACGATGGCGGTCGGGTCGCGTTCCTTCTCCGGCTTCAGTGAAATCAGCAATTGCCCGCGATTGACACCGGATGAAAACCCGCCGCCACCGACGGAGGAGCCAACGCCAGCAACAGCCGGGTCCTGACCTGCTATTGCTGCCGCCTGACGCTGCAGGTCCACCATGGCTGGATAGGAGATATCGGTTGAAGCCTGCGTACCGCCCATGATGAAGCCGGTATCATCAGACGGAAAGAAGCCTTTTGGGACTTTGACATAGAGAAAAGCTGTGATGGCAACACAGGCAAAAATGACAAGCACGGCCAGAACACGGTGATAGAGGACACTTTTTAATGTCCGGCCATAAAAGGCGATCACAGCGTCAAGCGTACCTTCGACAATACGCCCGAAGGCGCCCGGACGGGCATTGGCATCATGGGCCTTCAGCCTGTGACCGCAGATCATCGGCGTGACAGTCAGGGATACGACCGTGGAGACAAGAATGGTGAAGGCAAGGGTCAGCGAGAACGTCTGGAAGAAACGCCCGACGATACCGCCCATGAAGAACAGGGGAATGAAGGCGGCAAGCAGCGACACGCTGATGGAAACGACAGTGAAGCCAATCTGCCGCGCGCCTTCAAGCGCTGCCCGCATCGGCTTCTTGCCTTCTTCAAGATTGGCATAAATATTCTCGATCATGACGATCGCATCATCGACAACGAATCCAACCGATACGGCCAGTGCCATTAGGGACAGATTGTCGATGGAAAGCCCCCAGGCCCACATGGCGGCAAATGTGCCAGCGAGCGACAATGGTACGGTCACACCGGCTGCCATGGTCGGGGTGGCACGCCGCAGGAAAACCATGACAACCGCCATAACAAGACAGACGGTGGCCAGAAGCGTCCACTGCATATCATTCACGCTGGCATGAATGGTCGTGGTCCGGTCTGAGAGAACCGCAATATCAATGCCCGGCGGTATCAGCCGCTTCAGATCAGGCAGCAGCGTTTTCACTGCATCTACGGTGGCGATGACATTGGCATTGGCCTGTTTGGTGATGTTGAGAAGAACCGAAGGCTTGCCATTATACCAGGCGTCCGACCTGCTGTTGCGCACGCCCTGCTCGACAGTGGCGATATCAGAGAGGCGAACAGCCGTCCCGTCGCCGCTGCGGATGATGATCCGTCCGTAATCCTCGGTTGTTTTCAATTGCGCATTGGTGCCAATCGAGAAAGCAAAATCACTGCCATCGATAGAGCCAACCGGTTCGGCCACATTGGCATTGACGATGGCGGTGCGAACCGTGTCGAGCGACATGCCCATGGCCGCAAGGCGATCAGGGTCGAAGCGGACGCGGATCGCCGGTTGATCCGCTCCGCTGGCTGTCACTTCGCCAACCCCTTCCACCTGTGAAATACGCTGGACGATGACAGTATCTGCCGCGTCATAAATAGCACTGGCAGAGACCGTATCGGATGTCAGCGCCAGAATAAGCACGGGCGCTGCCGCCGGATTGACCTTGCGGAAACTGGGCAGTGACGGCAAGTCGGAAGGCAGGTCCGTAGCAGCCGCATTGAGCGCTGCCTGCACATCCTGTGCCGCCCCGTCGACATCGCGCGAAAGGTCGAATTGCACCGTAATGTTGGTGGAGCCGAGCGAACTGACCGATGTGAGTTCCGTAACACCGGCGATCGAGCCGAGGCGCCGCTCCAGCGGCGCGGCAACGCTGGCGGCCATGGTCGCAGGGTCGGCGCCGGGGCGGCTGGCGGAAACGCGGATCGTGGGCAGATCAACGGAAGGCAGGCTTGCTACAGGCAGAAAACCATAGGCGACAATGCCGAGCATCAACAGACCCAGCGCCAGTAGCGTGGTTCCAACAGGTCTGCGGATGAACGGTTCGGAAAAGTTCATACGCCGCCATCCGCTTCAGGGGCAGGCGTGCCGGTCGGCCGACCGACGATGCGACTACGCAAGCGTTCGAAGCCGAGATAAATGACCGGCGTTGTATAAAGCGTCAGGAGCTGGCTGAGCACGAGACCACCAATAATGCTGATGCCAAGCGGAATGCGCAGTTCCGACCCGGTTCCTTGGGCAAGGGCCAGCGGCAGGGCGCCGAAAAGCGCCGCAAGCGTGGTCATCATGATCGGGCGGAAACGCAGGATCGATGCTTTGACAATCGCTTCGCGCGGATCAAGTCCTTCGGTTCTTTCAGCTTCAAGCGCAAAGTCGATCATCATGATCGCGTTCTTCTTCACGATACCCATGAGAAGCACGATGCCGATGAGCGCAATGATCGAAAGGTCCTGTCCGAACAGCATCAGGGCGACCAGTGCCCCGACACCCGCCGATGGCAGTGTGGAGAGAATGGTGATGGGATGAATGGCGCTTTCGTAGAGAACGCCGAGCACGATATAGATCGTGATGATGGCAGCAAGAATGAGCCAAGGCTCGCCCGCCAGTGAACTGGCAAATTCCGCCGCATCGCCAGAATATTGCCCACGGATCGACTCTGGCAGGGCAATGGCCTTTTCGGCTGATTTGATTGCCGTCACCGCGTGGCTTAGCGACGCTCCAGGTGCAAGGTCGAAACTGACAGTGACAGCGGGGAACTGCTCGTCATGGCCGATAACCAATGGTGCCGTGGTGAACGAAGCGGTGGCAAACGCGCTCAATTGCACCTGAGCGCCCCCGGCGCCGCTGACATAGAGCTTGTCGAGCGACTTCGGGTCCGCCTGATACTGCGGCGAGGCTTCAAGGATGATCCGGTACTGATTGGCCTGTCCATAGATCGTGCCGATCTGGCGCTGACCGAAAGCGTCATTGAGCGTGTCGCTGACCGCCTGCATGGAAACGCCGAGCCGCGAGGCGGTTTCCCTGTCGACATTGACGAAAATGCGCCCGCCGCCCATTTCGATTTCCGAAGCCACATTGATCAGAGCCGGATCGCGCTGCAATTCCTTGGCGAGCCGCTGCGCCCAGTCCACCACCATCGCGGTATCGGTGCCTGTCAGTGTGTATTGATACGGGGCACGGCTGGAACGGGTGCTGATGCGGATATCCTGCACGCTCTGGAATGTTACCTGCACGCCGGGAATGCCAGTGGTCTCTGTTCGCAGCCGGTCGATAATCTGCGCGGCGGAATCCGACCGCTGATCCTGCGGTTTCAGCACAAGGCTGAGCGTGCCTGTGTTGGGTGTAAGATTGGTTGTGCTGGTTCCAACGACAGAAACAATGCCCGCCACATCAGGGTCCTGTCGCAGCCTGTCGGTAACAATAGCCTGGGTTCGTTTGATCGCGTCGAATGAGGTTGTCGGCTCGGTTTCGATGATCGCCGTTATCAGCCCGGTGTCCTGCGAAGGCAGAAATCCTTTGGGGATGATCACGTAGAGCGCAATCGTCGCTGCAAGCGTGACAGCCGTCAGCAGCAGCATCAGTTTGCTGCGATCAAGCGCCCAGAGCAGGCTGCGGCGATAGCCTTCTATGACCTTGTCCATCCACTGGTCGATGCTGTGCAGCACGCCACGGCGCTCGCCTTCCTCTTTGCCACGCAAAATGCGTGCGCACATCATGGGTGTCAGCGTTAGGGAGACGATCGCCGATACAACAACGGCGATAGTCAGCGTCAGGGCAAATTCGCGGAACATGCGCCCGACAATGCCGGTCATAAAAAGCAGCGGGATGAACACTGCGATCAGCGAGACGGTCAGCGATATGATGGTAAACCCGATCTCGCCCGCGCCTTTTAGGGCAGCTTCGAGCGGGCCTTCGCCGTCTTCGATATGGCGAACAATGTTCTCAATCATCACAATGGCATCATCAACCACAAAGCCGGTGCCGATGGTCAGCGCCATCAGGGAAAGATTGTCGAGGCTGAAACCTGCAAACCACATCACCCCGAATGTCGCCACAAGCGACAGGGGAAGCGCAACACCAGCAATGATCGTGGCACGCACGGTTCTCAGGAAGATGAAGACCACGAGAATGACCAGTGCGATACTGATCGCAAGGGTCAATTGCACATCATGGATGGACGCGCGGATTGTGTTCGTCCGGTCGTTTACCACATCCAGCGTGACCCCTGCTGGCAAGGCCTGTTTGAGACGCGGCAATTGCTGCAGCACGCGGGCAACCGTATCGATGACATTGGCGCCCGGTTGGCGCATCACATCGATGACGACGGCAGGCTCGCCCTGATACCACGCGCCAACACGGGAATTCTCCAACCCTTCAACAACAGTTGCCACATCTTTGAGCAGGACCGGGGAACCATTCTTGTAAGCAACAATGATGGAATTATAGGTCTGTGGATCAACAATCTGGTCGTTGGCTGAAATCGTATAGGATTGATGTGTGCCGTCGAGCGCACCCTTGGCACCCGCAACGCTGGCATTGGTGATCGCGGTTCGAATATCCTCTAGCGCAATGCCATAGGAAGCAAGCCGTGGCAAATCCGCCTGAATGCGCACGGCCGGGCGCACGCCGCCCTGAATATTGACATTGCCGACGCCCGTAACCTCGCTCAGGCGCTGCGCCATCATGGTATCGGCAAAATCGCTGAGATTGCGGATGGAATAGCTCGTGGACCGCAAAGCGAGGGTGATAATGGGCGTATCGGCGGGGTTCACCTTGGCATAGGTGGGCGGGTAGGGCAGGGTTTTTGGCAGCAGGGAACCGGCTGCATTGATCGCCGCCTGCACATCCTGCGCGGCCCCATCGATATCCCGGTCGAGATCAAATTGCAGGGTTACCTGACTGATGCCGAATGCGCTTGATGACACCATTGAGGAGAGCGACGGTATCTGTCCCAGTTGCCGTTCAAGCGGTGCAGTGACGAGCGACGCCATGGTGTCGGGGTTGGCACCCGGCAATTGTGTTGTCACCTGTATCGTCGGAAAATCCACCTGCGGCAGCGGCGCTACCGGCAGGGCAAGATAGCCGAGGATACCACCCAGCAGCACGGCAATCCCCAGAAGCGAGGTTGCAATGGGTCTGTGGATGAAAGGTGTCGAAACACTCATTTCGTGGTCCCGCTACCGGCCTCTCCGCCGCTTGCACCACCGCTCTGCTGATTGCGTCGCTTGTGCTGCCTTTCGCCGCTCTTTGCAGTTCCATCCGGTTGTTTGCCATCATCAGCCGGTTTTGCATCAGGAGCAGGCGTCGTTCCTGCATCCGTAGCGCTGGTGACCTGAACCTTGGCGCCGTCCTGCAATCGGGCAAAGCCGGTGGTGACGATTTTGTCGCCCGCTGCAACACCTTCCGTAATCACGGCCTGCACATCATCCTGTTGCCCGACTGTTACCGGATGCATGGCAACCGTATCACCCTCCTGAAGCAGATAGACAAAGGTTCCCGTGGGGCCACGCTGCACCGATGCGGTGGGTACGACAATTGCCCCGTTCAAGGTCTGCACCAGCAAGCGCGCATTAACGAAAGCGCCCGGCCAGAGGACAAGTTTGTCATTGGGGAAGTTTGCCTTGAGCTTTACGGTTCCCGTCGTCGGATCGACCTGATTGTCGATAACAGCAAGGGTGCCGCTGTCGATGACCGTCTTTCCGTCTCCCGAAAGCGCCTGCACGGGGAGGGTATTGGCCGCGCTTGCCACGTTGATCTTGGCCAGCCGCTGCTGCGGAATCGAGAATTGCACAGAAATCGGCTTGATCTGCGACAGTGTCACGATACCCGTTGTATCGGATGTGCTGACAATATTGCCGACATCGACATTGCGGATACCGGTGCGCCCATCAATGGGTGCGCGGATAATCGTGTAATCCAGTGTTGCCTGCGCACTTTCAATCGCAGCCTCGTCGGATTTGAGCTGCGCCTCATATTGCGCGACCAGTGCCCGCTGCGTGTCCGCCTGCTGCTGCGTGCCAGCATTGGTCTGGGCAAGGCGGATATAACGTTCAAGGTCGAGCTTGGTATTGGCAAGAAGCGCCTGGTCCTGCGCCTTCTTTGCGGTGGCCTGATCCAGCTGGGCACGATAAATGGCGTCATCAATGCGCGCGAGCACATCGCCCGCCTTCACATCCTGCCCTTCCTGAAACTCTATGGCGGCCAGTTTGCCGCTGACCTGCGAACGCACGACGACAGAGTTGAGTGGACGCACTGAACCCACGCCATCGATATAGACAGGAACATCGGCGGACTTGGCCTCGGCCACAAGAACAGGCGTGGGGCCAAGGCTCTGGCCACCGCCGCGCCGCCCGCCGCCACGGCGGCCGCTTTCCTGCTGACCACCACCCGGCGAGGCAGCATTTTGCGTTGTCGCGCCGGGTGTTTTCCACCAGCGTTCGCGCGTCACATATGCGCCCGCGCCAAGTACAGCAATGATCAGGATCACCACCAGAGCGCGCGTTTTCGATACCATTCACTCACCTGTTCATGTCTTCCCTCGAAAGGGTCTAAGAGAAACAGTACATTAGCGGGTAATGGGGTTGCATGGAAATTGCCGCCGCCATTAAATTTTGTCCACGTTTACGCGGCTTTCGCTTGCGCCGGAGAGGCTTTCAAGGCTAGGAACAAATTGAAACAGATAGCCTTTCTCAAGGTGCAACTTGCTGACTGCCACAAGGCTCTACATCGCGTCTTTCGCGTTGACGCTCATCGCTCTCTTTGCTGTCCTCCAGCTTGGGCTGCTTTCGGCCCTTCTATCGGGACTTCTCGTCTATAATCTCGTCCATCTTGCGGCGCCCGTGCTTGGTAAGCTTGGTGTTTCCAACAGCTTGACCAAGACATTGGCGCTGGCGCTGCTGGCGATTATTTTCATTCTTCTGATTGTTGCAGCTGTCGTGAGCGGCCTTGGGCAATTGACCAATGGTTCCGAAGGCGTTGTCTCGCTATTCAAGAAAATGGCCGAGATCATGGATACGGCACAGGTTCATGTGCCTGACTGGGCGAAAGCCTATTTCCCGTCCAACCTTGACGAATTGGAATCCATTGCCGCCAAATGGCTGCGCGAACATGCGGGCCAGTTGCAGCTTGTCGGTCGTGATTTCGGCGTGCTGATCGTCCGCGTCATCGTTGGAATGGTGATCGGCGGCATGATTGCGCTAAGCTCGGTGAATATATCGCGCACGCCGGGTCCACTGGCCCTAGCGCTGGTCGAGCGGGCGAGCGTGCTCAGCGGGGCGTTCCGCAATATCGTCTTTTCGCAGATCCGCATATCAGCGCTGAACACATTCCTGACCGCGATCTATCTCGTGGTCATCCTGCCGATCCTTGGCGTGCATCTGCCACTGGTCAAGACGATGATTGTCGTCACCTTTGTGGCCGGTCTTCTGCCCGTCATCGGCAATCTGATTTCCAACACGATCATCGTCATTGTCGGGCTCAGTGTGTCGTTCATGGCGGCGTTCGGCTCGCTCGCCTTCCTCGTCGTTATTCACAAGCTCGAATACTTCCTGAACGCCCGCATTATCGGCGCGCGGATCAAATCCCGTTCGTGGGAATTGCTGCTGGCGATGGTGTTTATGGAAGCGTGGTTTGGTGTGGCGGGGCTCATCGCCGCGCCGATCTACTATGCCTATCTGAAAGACGAGCTTACGGCGCGCAAGCTCATCTGACGCTTATTCGCGTGATGCAAACAATGCTTCGAACCCGCTGACGTACTTTTCGAAAAGGCGTCCGAAGATTTCGATTTCTTCGGGCGACCAATCAGCAACGATGCCCTCGACAATGGCCTGCTTTTGCAACCGCAGTTCGGCGAGAAGCCGTTGTCCGAGCGGTGTCATGACAACGACAATGCGCCGCGCATCGGCCTGCGAGGCTTTCCGGCGCAGCACATTCTTGGCAACCATTTCCGCAACGATACGGCTGGCGCGTGAAGGGTCAATCCGCAATGTTTCGGCAATCAGGCCAACCGTGACTTCACCGGAGATTTCCCCGCGCCTGACCGCATCAAGCACATCAAGGTGTGTGAGTTCCAGCCCCGGCGCAACCTTCTGAATGGCAAGACGGCCAATCACCCGCCGTCCTGTCATCAGCCGCATACGGGTCATAGCATGGCCAATGCGCAGGAGATCGTCATCTGTCCCGGTTTCGGGCGTTTCGATTTCATGTGTCACTAAAGTATCAGTCATGATTCAACCATAACAGATGCGCACCGGGTTTAAAATATGCAAAAAGCATTCCGCTGCTGTTGACATATGTATGCTAATAGCACATAAATTGCGCCAATCAAACCGGATACCCCATCCAATGGACCAGAATAATTCCTTTGAGCCGCTCGTCGCGGACCCGCGCAAACGGCTGACTCTCTTCTTCTTTCTGATGGCGGCCATGTTCATGGCGACGCTGGATAATCAGATCGTCTCAACCGCCTTGCCGACTATCGTTGGTGAATTCGGTCAGCTTGAGCGCTTCGCTTGGATCGGCTCTGCCTATCTGCTCGCCATCAGCGCGGTCATGCCTGTCTATGGCAAGCTTGGCGACCTGTTTGGCCGCAAATATGTGATGATTTCGGCCATCTTCATTTTCACGCTCGGCTCCGTCGTCTGCGGCCTTGCGATCTCCATGAACACGCTGATTGCCGCACGCGTGCTGCAGGGGCTTGGCGGCGGCGGGGTCATGGTCTCGATCTTTTCCGTCAGTGCTGACCTGTTTGAACCGCGCGAACGCGCACGGTACCAGAGCTATCTCAGCCTCGTCTTCATCGCCTCTGGCGCTATCGGGCCGGTTCTGGGCGGCACGATGAGCGATCTTTTTGGCTGGCGCTCGATCTTCCTGATCAACCTGCCGATCGGGCTGATCGTCCTCGCCGGGCTGATCTTCATGCTTCCCTACCGCAAACCCGCCCGCAAGCCGAAGATCGACTATGCCGGTGCTGTCCTGCTTGCCCTGACGACGACAAGCCTTGTGCTTGCGGCCGATGGCGGCCAGCTGTTCGGCTCGTTGCTGGCGCCGCAGACCCTCGGCATTATCGGGTTTGGTATCGTCTGCGCCATCATATGGGTTTTTGTCGAGCGCCGGGCACCCGAGCCGATCATTCCGCTGTCGCTGTTCCGCAATTCGACCTTCACATTGTTCGTGATCATTTCGGTTGCCAGCGGTTGCATTGCCATCGGCATGGTCAATTATTTCGCCTTCTTCCTGCAGACGACGACGGGGCTTTCACCATCGCTGGCGGGCCTGCTGTTCATCCTATTGACGGGCGGCATTGTCGGCGGCTCGCTATTTACAGGCCGTGTGATCTCGATGACGGGCCGCTACAAATATCTGTCAATGGGTGGCCTTGCCTTCAGCACGGTTGCCTTTGGTCTGTTCACGCAGGTTCATGCGGGAACTCCCGTGGTTCTCATCGGCCTCCTGATGCTGATGCACGGTGTTGGCATTGGCATGGGGCAGCAGATTCCGATTATCGGCGTGCAGAACGCCGCCGGAAGTCGCGATGTTGGTGCAGCGACTGGCTCGGTATCGCTGGCACGCATGGCCGGAGCCTCGATTGCCATCTCGGCCTATGGAGCGATTATCGCGGCCAATATCTCGCATGGGGCGGTCAATATTCCGGGTGTCGGCAATATCGAAGAATTGACGCCCAAGATGATGGCGGCACTGCCAGCGGAAGCAAAGCAGATGCTTGCCGATAGTTATGCCGCAGCATTCAGCCCGCTGTTCCTGACAGCCGCCTGCATTGCCCTGTTCGGCCTGCTGATGGCGACGCTCCTGAAGCCGGTGCAGTTGCCGAGCGCGGGCAAGCCCAAGCCGGTTGATCCTGCCATGCAGGCCAACGAAGCCATTGCGGAGGCGGCGGAGTAGTCCGCCTCCGGCCCATTGCGGCGCTGACTGAAAAGTGCTGATCTTGCTGCTCACCCACTGCAATCATTGCAGGAAATGGAGAGCATCATGAAACTCAAATCAGTCGCCGCCGCTCTGGGATTGTTGTTTGCCTTCGCTGTGACAACGGCGCTTGCCGCCGAGCGCTGGGAGCAACTGCCTGATCCCGCACCAATGCCAGCCGCCGTCAAAAGCGGCACCGCGCCTGTTAATGGCATTCAGATGTATTATGCGGTCTATGGTTCCGGCCCACCGGTGCTGCTTATCCATGGCGGGCTTGGCTATAGCGATGTCTGGGGCGGGCAGGTGGCTGATCTCTCCAAGGACCATATGGTTATCGTTGCCGATAGCCGCGGCCATGGCCGCTCCACCCGCAATGCCAGCCCGTTCAGCTACGATCTGATGTCATCGGATTACCTTGCTTTGCTCGATTATCTCAAGGTCGATAAGACGGCGCTGGTTGGCTGGAGCGATGGCGGCATTATTGGCATTGATATTGCCATTCATCACCCGGAGCGCCTGACCAAGGTGTTTGCGCAGGCCGCCAATACCAAGATCGACGGCGTTAAGCCGGATGTGCTGCAGAACAAGACCTTTGCGGGTTACATCGAAAAGGCTGGCGGGGTTTACAGGAAAATTTCGCCGACACCGGGCGAATATGATGCCTTTGTCGAGCAGATCAGCGGCATGTGGGCCAGCGAGCCAAACTGGACCGATGACGACCTGAAAAAGATCAAAACACCAATTGCCATCGTGCTTGGTGATCATGACGAAGCGATCACCCGTGAGCATACGGATTACATGGCCAAAACCATTCCCGGCGCCAAGCTGGTGATACTGGATAATGCCAGCCACTTTGCAATGCTGCAGGACCCGGCGGGGTATAACAAGGCCGTGCGGGATTTTATTGATAGGTAGGTGATCCCTGCAAGGCTGTTGGTTGGTGGTCGTGGTTCGTGGTTCGTGGTTCGACAGGCTCACCATGAGGGAGAGGGATGATGCAAAGATAATCATAATGGCTGCAGAATATGGCTCCCTACAAACCACCTCTCCCCGTCATCCTCGGGCTTGACCCGAGGACCCACGGCAAAAGAGATCAAACGAACGTGACCACTCGCGCTTTTAAATTATGGGTCCTCGGGTCAAGCCCGAGGATGACGGAGTGGGGAGGGATCATGGGGAGCCACAGTCTGCAACCATTTTGATCTGCAATCTCTGCGATTATCTTTGCATCACCCACCTCCCTCATGGTGAGCCTGTCGAACCACGAACCACGAACCACGCCAAGCTCAATAAGTCTGCATACCAGTAGTTCTACCAGTTCCACCCCTGTCACATTCCAATTATGGTCCGCAATGAGACCGCTCGAAATGGATCGGTCTTGGGGCTTGATAACCCCTCGCAGGCGGCCTTGTGCTGCCGTATACTGCACTTCCCGTTCTATGATCGGGGAGGCGCCAGCGTATGTTCAGGGGGCAACCCTAAAGGCTGGCGCGCTCTTCCTGCGAGAGTTATCAACTCCCCGGTCACCAGAGGCTTAGCCTCCGGTGGCCACTTTCCTCTTCGACAAGGGAGTGCGCATGAACGATTACAATTTCTGGGCTCATCTGCTCGACACATTTCAAGCCTCGCCGGATTTGATCAAGGCGATATGGCTGCTTATACCTCCCGTCTTCGTGCTGGGGCTGCTGGCACTGACGCTGCGGTTTCGGATCGACAGCAAGCTGGCGGACAAAGCGCCGGATGGCGAGTTGGTCTATTCAGTCCATCGCGATAAGCAAAACCGGGTTCATATTATCAGCCATACCAAACAACTGGAGGGCAGCTCGCCGCTTCTCCTGCTCGACCCGGTCCGTACTGACCAAGCGGAGCCCGATCTCATCGACAAATAGAGCGCGTTTCCCGCGTCACGCGGCACGCAGCGGGACGATGTTGGTTTGGTTTGTATCAGCAGATTCGGTGCGCGGTGGTCTGGTTTTCGACCCTGCCACCCAATGCGGACTGCCGCCGGAATCCATGGTCACGCGCAAAAAGACGTGGGTTCGGCAATCGGCCCACAGCTCGCTTGGCAGCTTCAGTGAACCGTTGGTCCATCGCCATGATTTGCCGTTTTCGCTCTCCGGATAGTGAAAACCGTCATCAAGCCGGGGATCGTTAAGGTCGATATCCTTGCTGCAGCGCAAGCCGTCATTGATGTGAAGCCTATTGATGGAAATGCCGAGCCTGCGCTCATCACCGC
>NZ_JBFRDN010000006.1:0-32500 GCF_052113785.1 Phyllobacterium sp. TAF24
GCGGGCCGCCCTCATATCAGGCGCATCCTCTACATGGCGTGCCTTTCCATCATAAGGGCCAAGAGCCAGCCACTGGCACGCTTCTACCAGAAACTCAGAGCCGCTGGAAAACCCTTCAAGGTTGCAATTGTGGCCATCATGCGAAAACTCATCGTCATCATCAACGCCATCATCAAAACCGACACACCATGGAGATTAGAACACCAAATCTGATCAACACCCAAACACAGTTGCTCACCATGAGGGAGATGGGTGATGAAGGGGAGCCAAGTTCTGCACCCTTTACCCCGCAACTTTTTTTGATCWGCAATCTTTGCGATTAGCGTTGCATCCMCACTCTCCCTCATGGTGAGCTTGTCGAACCACGAACCACGAACGAGGATACTGCTAATCAACCGCTTCCGGCTGTCAGACAGTAACATCCCGGGCTGATTCCTGCAGGAAACTGTAGGCATAACCCGAAAATGAGCGCCAGCACTCAACGCGGAACGTGTTTTCCTCCGTGCGCAGCAGGACAATCTCGATCTTGCCAAGAACTGTGCGGGACGCCGCGCCAACCGGAAACGCCCGGAGCGACAGGTCCTGCGGGCAGCCACCATTGACCACAGCATCCGCACCCTTGCCTGATATAATGATCCCGACATTGCGATGCGATACATCCACAGCCGAATGCAGCACCTTCACCTTGGCGAGATCGGCAACCAGCGCGCTACTATCCGCATCGATGATGAGCCATTCATCCGGGCCGATCCATAGGGCGGTACGGGTCCCTTGCGTCGACGTTGTCTTGGGCTTCACCGGCAAGGTCAGCCCAATCGCCTTGGACAAGGCCGCCACCGCATCAGGCCGGGCCCGCAGCGATACACGGGTGGCATTGTCAGCCAGAACAACCGATACGGAGCCAACGCCCGCATAACCGGTCTGTAGCGGATGCAAACGCTGTGCTGTTTGTGCAAGGTCAGCCATTCAACCGTTCTCCCTTTTCGTCGAAGAACACCGTACCGGTTACTTCCACTTCAATCACACCATTGGGCATCGGCACATAGAGCGTTTCTCCGAGCCGTTTTGTTCCGTCAATCACCAGACCCATCGCAATCGACCGGCCGCAATTTTCCGACCAATAGGACGATGTCACATGACCAATCATTGTCATCGGCACCGGCTGGTTGGGGTTTGCAACAATCTGCGCGCCCTCCTCCAGCACCACATGGGCATCCTTGGTCTTCAAGCCCACCAGCTGCTTGCGGCCATCGGCCACCAGATCGCGGCGCAAAAGGCCACGAATGCCAACATAGTCTTTCTTGTTCTTGCCGATAGCCCAGGTCAGCCCCGCATCCTGCGGTGTCACCGTGCCATCCGTGTCTTGACCGACGATGATATAACCCTTTTCCGCGCGCAGAACGTGCATCGCCTCGGTGCCGTAAGGCGTCAGGCCAAGCGGCTTGCCACGCTCGTAGATAGCCTCCCAGACCGCCTGACCGTAATCAGCAGGCACGTTGATTTCAAAACCCGCTTCACCGGTGAAGGACATGCGGAACAGCCGCGTCGGCACGCCGCAAATCTTGCCTTCCCGCACACTCATATGCGGCATGGCTTCATTGGAAAGATCGATGCCCTCTACCAGCGGCGCGATGATTTCACGCGCTTTTGGACCCTGCACGGCGATGACAGCCCATTGTTCCGTGGTCGAGGTCAGCCAGACGTCAAGATGCGGGAATTCGGTCTGCAGATAGTCTTCCATGTGATGCATGACACGCGGCGCGCCGCCTGTCGTTGTCGTCACATGGAACCGATCTTCGGCAAGCCGACCAACGACACCATCATCATAGATGAAACCATCTTCGCGCAGCATGATGCCATAACGCAGGCGGCCAACACCCAGCTTTTCCCACGGGTTGGTATAGAGCAGCTCGAGGAATTTCGCCGCGTCAGGGCCAACCACTTCGATCTTGCCGAGCGTCGAGGCATCGAAAATACCGGCCTGATTGCGCACGGCAACGCATTCGCGATTGACAGCCGCATGCATGTCCTCGCCCGCCTGCGGATAATACCAGGCACGCTTCCACTGCCCGACATCCTCGAAGGCCGCACCCTCAGCCGCATGCCATGCATGCATCGGTGTGCGGCGGGTCGGATCGAACAGATCATGGCGCGCATGATTGACGATTGCGCCGAAAGTAACAGGCGTAAACGGCGCACGGAACGTTGTCAGGCCCACCGCCGGAATTGGGCGATTGAGCGCTTCGGCGGCAATTGCCAACCCGTGCAGGTTGGAGGTCTTGCCCTGATCGGTTGCCATGCCATTGGTGGTGAAGCGTTTGACGTGCTCAATGGAGTGCATGCCTTCGCGCACGGCGAGACGCACGTCCTTGGCGGTGACATCGTTCTGGAAATCGACAAAGGCCTTGACCGTTGTATCCGCACCGGCACCCGGAGCAGAACCGATCATGCCAATGATCCAGTCCGTGCCACCCGTGGCCTTGACCGCTTTGGCCTTGCCCTTGAAGCCGGTTTCTGCTGCCAGCTTGCTGCCAGCCGCGATTGCCTCATCCAGCGCTTCCTGCAATCCGTCACTGCCATTGCAGGCACCGACAGATACACAATCCTGCGCATAGGTGCCGGGCAGAAAGCGTTCATTGGCAGCATCCCATGCCACCTTGCCGCGTGACTGCGAGAACAGATGCACCGAAGGCGTCCAGCCTGCGGACATGATCAGCGCATCCACCACAACCTTACGTTCCGCACCGCCCTTATTCGGGCGGATGCTGATGGACGAGACGCGGCGTTTGCCACCAGCACTAAACACCGCATGGCCAGTCAGCACATCAATGCCGAGCGAACGGGCTTCTTCGATAACAGACGAAGAAGGATTTTCACGCGTATCGACAATAACGGGAACGTCAACGCCAGCCCGTTTGAGATCAATAGCCGCCGCATAGGCGGAGTCATTAGCGGTATAGACACCGACCTTACGTCCAACAGCAACACCATACTGGTTAAGATAGATACGTGCCGCCGACGCCAGCAGAATGCCCGGGCGATCATTGTTGGCGAACACCATGTGCCGCTCGATAGCGCCGGTTGCCAGAACAACCTTCTTGGCACGAACCTGCCACAGGCGTTCACGCGGCAGATCAGAACCCGGATTGCTGAGATGATCGCTGATGCGCTCGACCAGACCAACGAAATTCTGGGCGTAATAGCCAAAGGCCGTGGTGCGCGTCAGAACAGTGACGTTCTCCATCGAACGCAAAGTGCCAAGCGTTTCCGTCGCCCAGTCATAGCCCGGCTTGCCATCGAGGGTGACATCAATCTCATAGCGCAGCGCGCCACCGGCTTGCGCCTGCTCGTCGCAGATAATGACCTTGGCACCTGTCTGTGCAGCAGTGAGCGCGGCAGCAAGACCAGCGGCACCGCCACCGACCACCAGCACATCGCAATGGGCAAAGCGATTGGAATAGCGATCCGTATCAGCTTCACCGGGAACAACGCCAAGACCGGCAGCAGCACGGATCTTCGGCTCGTAAATGGTTTTCCACGCGAACTTCGGCCACATGAACGTCTTGTAGTAGAAGCCTGCGGGCAGCATCGGCGAGAACACATCATTGATCGCGCCGACGTCAAAAGTCAGCGACGGCCAGCGGTTCTGCGACTTGACCTTCAGCCCGTCATAGATTTCCTGCACGGTCGCCCGCACATTTGGTTGCTGGCGCGACTTGTCGCGCTCGATATCGACAAGCGCGTTCGGCTCTTCGCTGCCTGCGGAGAGGATTCCGCGCGGACGGTGATATTTGAACGAACGGCCAACCAGATGAATGCCATTGGCGAGCAGCGCCGATGCCAGCGTGTCGCCTTCGAGGCCGGTCAGTGCCTGCCCGTCAAAGGTGAAGCGAACGGTTTTGGCCGGGGTCAGACGACCAATGCCAGCGATACGGTTGCTTCCGGAATGGGATGTGGTGCTCATGGCTTATAGCTCCCCTTTCTTGGCGCGGGGGGCGCGTTTCTTTGCGGGTTCAGCGATGGCAGGAGCTGTAGCGGCGTCCGGATTGAGCAGTTTTTCAACATCCGGGCGTGGCTCGCCTGCCTTGTAGACAGTCAGGAACTTGTCCGAGACGGAATCGCGCACCGCATTGAAGAAGCGTCCGCAGCCGTGAATATGCCGCCAGCGTTCAAACTGCAGGCCTTTCGGATTCTGGCGGAAATAGAGAAAGCCGGCAAAATCGTCGTCCGACTGTTCCGAAATTGCCGGGGAGCGCACGAGATGCGCTTCACCCGCGTTGCGGAATTCCAGTTCCGGGCGCTCTTCTTCGCAATAGGGGCATTTGATGAGAAGCATTGTCGTCGTCTCGTTTCTTGAATGTCAGTGCGCTACGGCAGCGGCGGCGGCTTCATCGATGAGGCGGCCAGTGGTAAAGCGCTCGATGGTGAACGGCGCATTGATCCGGTGCGGCTCATCGCGGGCAATCGTATGGGCAAACACATTGCCGGAGCCCGGCGTTGCCTTGAACCCGCCAGTTCCCCAGCCGCAGTTTACATAAAGGCCCGGCACCGGTGTCTTGGCCAAAATTGGCGAACGATCCGGCGTCACGTCAACAATACCGCCCCATGAACGCAGCATTTTCAGGCGCGTCAGCACCGGGAACATTTCGCAGATCGCGTCCAGCGTGTGGTTGATGATGTGCAGGCCGCCCGTCTGGGAATAAGACGTGTACTGGTCCGTACCAGCGCCGATGACCATTTCGCCCTTATCCGACTGCGAAATATACGCATGAACGGTGTTCGACATGATCACGCAGGGAATGAGCGGCTTGACCGGTTCGGATACCAGCGCCTGCAAGGGATAGCTTTCCAGCGGCATGCGCACACCGGCCATGTTCATAAGGACAGAGGTATGGCCCGCAGCCACAACGCCAACCTTCTTGGCATTGATCGGGCCGCGATTGGTATCAACTCCCACGACCGCCCCATTGGCGGCACGGCGGATGCCGGTTACTTCGCAGTTCTGGATGATATGCACGCCGCGATCAGCCGCCGCGCGGGCATAACCCCATGCAACCGCATCATGGCGGGCCGTGCCGCCGCGGCGTTGCAACGCCGCGCCAATGATGGGATAACGTGCATCGGCAGAAAGATTGATTGGCGGGCAGAATTCCTTGACCTGCTCCGGTGTCATCCATTCATTGTCGATGCCATTCAGCCGGTTGGCGTGGATATGGCGCTTCAACACCTGAACATCGTGAACATTGTGCGCCAGCATCATCACGCCGCGCGCCGAATACATGACGTTGTAGTTGATGTCCTGGCTCAGACCCTCCCACAATTTCACGGCATGTTCGTAAATGCCTGCCGATTCATCATAGAGATAGTTGGAACGGATAATCGTGGTGTTGCGGCCGGTATTGCCGCCGCCAAGCCAACCCTTTTCCAGAACCGCGACATTGGTGATGCCGTGTTCCTTGGCCAGATAGTAGGCCGTGGCAAGACCATGTCCGCCAGCGCCAACAATGATGACGTCATATTCCGACTTGGGTTCGGGCGAAGTCCATTGCTGATCCCACCCCTTGTGGGCACGCAATGCCTCGCGGGCCAAAGCAAACACTGAATATTTCCGCATCATTCAATCCTTTGCAAAGCGTCCGGCCATTTCAAGTGACCTCGGCAGAGCGACGTGTTCCAACGATTTTCGAGAGCAATACCCTGTCCTGAAATCGACATCGATTTTCAAGCGCAGGATCGCACTTTTATGCATCAGTAACGCATCCGCTCAAAGGTCTTTTGCCATTTTGCGACGGAGATTGGCGTTCCGTGCCGGTTATTCTAAAATTGCATCGAAGCGGCTGACAGCCGATTGCAGAATATCCCCATTTTAAGCAGCTTCACCATGGACATTCCGCCACCATTCTGATAATGGCCTCGTCAGTTTGCGATGGATGACCGTCGCGAAGTTTGGATTTGTGTCCCACTGACCAAGGTAAGGGCGCAGAATTCAGGCTCAACGAAATTCTAAGAGACACAGGATAAAACGTGCAGGTACTCGTACGCGAAAATAATGTTGATCAGGCTCTCCGCGTCCTCAAGAAGAAGATGCAGCGCGAAGGCATGTTCCGCGAAATGAAGATGCATGATCATTACGAGAAGCCCTCGATCAAGCGCGCCCGCCAGAAGGCAGAAGCCATCAGCCGCGCTCGCAAGCTTGCCCGCAAGCAGGCACAGCGCGAAGGTC
Source organism: Phyllobacterium sp. TAF24 (assembly GCF_052113785.1). Lineage (NCBI taxonomy): Bacteria > Pseudomonadati > Pseudomonadota > Alphaproteobacteria > Hyphomicrobiales > Phyllobacteriaceae > Phyllobacterium > Phyllobacterium sp. TAF24. The sequence goes on from NZ_JBFRDN010000006.1 coordinate 6,224, forward strand.
TTCTGCCAATGCCAGCGCGCAAGGTACCGGCCCGTCCTTCTGCGGCTCGTTGATCAGTACTTTATCAACGTCTTGACAATACAACGGGGTGGGGTGGCAATCGCCACACCGCCCTTTTTGCGTTTTCGATTGAACGGGATACCAGGAATATGACACATTCACTTGAAATGGTTTCGTATCGCGACCCGCAATCGGCATTCAAGACGTTGCGCACCACCGGACTGGTGATCGCTTCGGTTCTCACTCTGGCTATTGCCGGGTGCCAGACCTCGACCACCGATATGACCGGCATCGACAAGGCGCAGGGCTCTTCCGAGAACATCAGCTCACTCGACAGCGTCATTCGCAATAATCCACGCGATCCGGAAGCCTACAATGTGCGTGGCTCGGCTTTTGGCCGCGCCGGTCGCAACAGCGATGCCATCAAGGACTTCAACACGGCATTGCAGCTGAACCCTAATTTCTATCAGGCCTATGCGAACCGTGCGCTTGTTTACCGCAATATGGGCAATAGCGCTCAGGCATTGGCTGACTACAGCAAGGCCATCCAGATCAATGCGCAATATGACGCTGCCTATATCGGTCGCGGCAATCTTTATCGTCTTTCCGGACAGCTCGACCGGGCTTTCAGTGATTTCCAGCAGGCAATCCAGCTGAACACCACCGATCCCCGCGCCTACCACAATCGCGGCCTGATTTATCAGGCACGCAATCAGCACAAGCAGGCCATCGAAGATTTCTCCACCGCGATCTCGCTGCAACCTGATGCAGCCGAGCCCTATAATGGCCGTGGTATTTCCTATGTTGCGCTTGGCGATGACGACAACGCCTTTGACGATTTCAACAATGCCATCAAGCTGGATGGCACCATTGCCGAGGGCTGGGCCAATCAGGCGCTGATCTACGAGCATCGCGGCGACAAGGCACGCGCTGCGAAATCCTACTCCAAGGCCGCGCAGCTTGATCCAAAGTACAAACCTGCGCTTGACGGTCTGGCGCGCACGCGTTCCTGATCCAGATATGGCCTGATCCTGACATGGCAAAGCGGTTCCTTATTGTTTCCGCTCATCCACTTGAGAACAGCCTTTCGGTACATCTGACGGCGTTGGTGACACAGCAGATCGCTGAGTCACCACACGAATTGCAGGTGTTCGATCTCTACCAGCAGGGTTTTGATCCACGGCTTTCGCCGCAGGAACGGCAAAGCTACTACGCGCCGCAATATGACAACTCGCAGGTCAAAGATGAAACGGAAGCCTTGCAGGCGGCAGACGTACTGATAATCATCTTTCCAACGTGGTGGTTCGGCCTGCCCGCAATCCTAAAAGGTTGGATCGATCGCGTGTTCGTACCGGGCACAGCCTATGATCACGCGCCGGACTTTGGCCGGATGATCCCACGCCTCAACAAGATGACATCCTGTATTGCCATCACGACGCTCGGCTCCCCCTGGTGGATTGACCGGCTGATTATGTGGCGACCCGTCCGCCGTATCCTTGGCACAGCCATTATTGGCACCTGCGCACCCAAGGCACGGTTTTCAATGCTGTCGCTTTACAATTGCGAGAAGCTCGCCCCTGCCCGGCTTGCAGCCTTTGAAGCAAAAATCAATCGGGCGATTCAACAGACCCTGAAATGAAAAAGCCCGCCAATCGGCGGGCTTTTCGTTTGGTCTGGCAATGCTGGATCAGTGATCCAGCGCCTTGACGATGTTTTCAACCATCTTCTTGGCATCGGCAAACAGCATCATCGTGTTGTCGCGGAAGAACAGTTCGTTCTCGACACCCGCATAGCCGGAGCCCATGCCGCGCTTGATGAACAGAACCGTGCCGGCCTTGTCCACATCGAGGATCGGCATGCCGAAGATGGGCGATTTCGGATCGGTCTTGGCGGCCGGATTGGTGACGTCATTGGCACCGATCACGAAAGCCACATCGGCCTGCGCAAATTCGGAGTTGATGTCCTCAAGCTCGAACACTTCGTCGTAGGGAACATTGGCTTCGGCCAGAAGCACATTCATATGCCCGGGCATACGGCCAGCAACCGGGTGAATGGCGTATTTGACCTCAACGCCCTCAGCCTTCAGCTTGTCAGCCATTTCACGCAAGGCGTGCTGTGCCTGCGCCACCGCCATACCGTAACCCGGCACGATGATAACCTTGGATGCATTCTTCATGATGAAGGCCGCATCATCTGCCGAACCCTGCTTGACCGGACGCTGTTCGACTTCGCCGGTTGCTGCACCCGAGGTCTCGCCGCCGAAGCCGCCGAGAATAACCGAGATAAACGACCGGTTCATGCCCTTGCACATGATGTAGGACAGGATCGCACCGGAGGAGCCCACCAGCGCACCGGTGATGATCAGCGCCAGATTGCCCAGCGTGAAACCGATACCGGCAGCAGCCCAGCCCGAATAGGAGTTGAGCATCGACACAACGACCGGCATATCCGCGCCGCCGATGGGAACGATGATCAGAACACCAAGAGCCAGCGACAGAAGAACGATCAGCCAGAACACGAAATGGCTTTCGCTCATCACCAGCGCCACAACCAGCAAGACAATGGCAATCGCCAGAGCCGCGTTGAGCACATGGCGGCCCGGCAGCATGATCGGCTTGCCGGACATGCGGCCATCGAGCTTCAGGAAGGCGATGATGGAGCCGGTAAAGGTAATCGCACCGATGGCAACACCAAGCGACATTTCAACCAGCGCCTGTCCGTGGATCGAACCGACTTCGCCGATCCCGAAGGAATTGGGCGAGTAGATGGCAGCAGCAGCCACCATGACAGCGGCAAGACCGACCAGCGAATGGAAGGCTGCAACCAGCTGCGGCATGGCCGTCATGGCAATGCGTCTGGCGGTATAGGCACCGACACCGCCACCAATGGCAAGACCGATGACGATCAGGCCCAGACCACGGAAACTTGGTTCAGCAAGCGTCAGCGTCGTGATGATCGATATACCCATACCGATCATACCGTAGAAATTACCCTGACGGCTTGTGGTTGGGTGCGACAGGCCACGCAGCGCCAGAATGAACAGGACGCCGGAGACGAGATAAAGAAAAGCTGCGAGATTTACGCTCATTGCTCAGGTCTCACTTTTCTTTTTTCTTGTACATGGCGAGCATGCGATGGGTCACAAGGAAGCCGCCAAAAATATTGACGCTGGCAAGTACAAGGGCGATGAAGCCGAACCCTGTGGCAAAGCCACTGGCAGACAGGCCAACCGCAAGCAGCGCACCAACGACGATAACCGACGAAATGGCGTTGGTTACGGCCATGAGCGGCGTGTGCAGGGCTGGTGTCACCGACCAGACGACGTAATAGCCGACAAAGATTGCCAGAACGAAGATCGCCAGACGGAAGACGAAGGGGTCAACAGCACCACCTGTTACCGTATGGGCCACAGCACCGGCCGCATCAGGCAGATTTTCAGCGGCCTGACGAACCGTCTCGGTTGCCTGATTGAGACTTTCAAGAGCTTTTTCGAGTGCGGTATCAGCCATCACGCCTCTCCTTCAGTCGTTTTTTGGGCAGCCGTTTTTGGGGCAGCCGTTTTGGGAGCTGTCGTTTTGGTGGCAGCAGGTTTCGGCGCGGTTTTCTTCGGTGCGGCTTTGGGAGCAGCAGCCTTCTTTGGCGCGGCCGTGGCCGGTGCCTTCTTCGGCTCAGCTGTGACCGCAACTGTCGCAGCGGGTGCAGCCTTGGCTTTGGCAGGCTTTTTGGCTACCGGTTTCGCCGCAGGAGCGGTTGCACTTGGCGCGGCACCGGCAAAATTCGGATGAACCACCTTGCCGCCATGGGTCAGGACAGTTGCTTTGACCAGTTCGTCGTCAAAATTGACCTTGATCGCCTTGGCGTCCTTGTCAACAAGCGTCTCAACGAAGGCAAAAAGGTTCTTGGCATAAAGCTGTGATGCGGTGGCGGCGATACGGCCAGCAACATTGAGATGGCCGACGATCTTGACACCATCGACATCAACAATCTTGCCTGCAACCGCGCCTTCGACATTGCCGCCGCGCTCGACCGCAAGATCAATGATCACAGAGCCCGGACGCATGCGCCCATACATTTCGCGCGTGACAAGCCGCGGCGCCGGACGTCCCGGAATGAGCGCCGTGGTGATGATGATATCCTGCTTGGCGATATGGTCCGCGACCAGCGCAGCCTGCTTTGCCTGATATTCCTTCGACATTTCCTTGGCATAGCCGCCAGCGGTTTCAGCCGCCTTGAATTCCTCGTCCTCAACGGCAAGGAACTTCGCGCCTAGCGAAGCAACCTGCTCTTTCACGGCAGGACGCACATCCGTTGCAGTCACGACGGCACCGAGACGGCGCGCGGTCGCAATAGCCTGAAGACCGGCAACGCCGACACCCATGATGAAGACCTTGGCGGCGGGAACCGTACCAGCCGCCGTCATCATCATCGGCAGGGCGCGGTCATATTCTTCCGCAGCATCAACAACCGACTGATAACCGGCAAGGTTGGCCTGACTGGAAAGTACGTCCATGACCTGCGCACGCGTGATGCGCGGCATGAATTCCATGGTGAAGGCTGTGACACCGGCATCTGCCAGTTCCTTGACGGCAGCATCATTGCCATAAGGATCGAGCATGGCGATAACAACCGCGCCTTTTTTGTAGGATTTGAGCTCAGCTGAGGACGGGCGCCGGACTTTCAGAACGACATCGGCGTTCCTGATGTCGGCGGTTTTGCCAATCGCGGCACCCGCGGCTTCAAATTCGCGGTCAGGAATGCGGGATGAAACACCCGCGCCACTTTCCACAATGACTGAAAAACCAAGACCGATAAGCTTTTTGACCGTTTCCGCTGAACCGCCAACCCGCGATTCAACAGCATCGGTCTCTTTCGGTATGAACAGTGTCTGAGCCAAGCCCTCACCCCCAAAGCATGTTGTCACTATGCAGTCAGTGGCCCGAAGACCCGCGCGCCTGCCCCGCTATGACGATTGGCAATCCTGGTGATGGGCCCGCTCATGCAAGCGGATTTCAACAGAATTATCCGCCCGGTTCATGAACAACGCTTGTGGGCGTGTTTTAGAGAATGAACCAGGCAGCCACACAAATAACAATAAACAGAATGGTGGCGGAGAAGAACCCGCCAGCGAAAAAGCCGAATGCCATCGCAGCCACCAGCCCTACGCAGGTAACCACACCCCATTTCGAGAGAGCGAGAAAAAGATTGTAGGTTTTTTCGTGCTCAGGGTAGTCCATGGGTGCACCAAGTTCTGCAGGCGCCGTATCGTGATGTTCAGCCATCTTCAAACCTCATAAAGTCTTAGTCCTATTGGCAATAGCGAAAACGCAGCAGCAGCGCAATGCGCAGATAGTCGCTGAAAAGCCTCCCGGTCGATAAAAATGGCACCTGCGCTGATTTTACCGATCAAGCTAATCCCGCGAACCATCTCAACTGAGCAAATGGGGGAAAAGCCCCGTCACTCCGATGATGATCAGATAGAGCGCAACCACGTAATTGAGCAGACGCGGCGCGATCAGGATGATGATTCCGGCAATCAGCGCAACGAGTGGCGCAATGGCAATTTGTGCGATCATGACAGCGGTTCTTCCCTAATGAATCAGACATTGTTGACATTGGGAGTTTTGGACAAGATCGTTGTCAGGTCAAGCTCTTGGGCATTTCGATCAATGCACAGTGGCAATCTCGCCATTCTTCGGCTTAACCGGCAGTTGCACCATTTCGATATCAAAGTTCTTGGCGATATTTTCCGCCGTTGTGGCTGCTCCATAGAGGAAGCCCTGCACATATTCAGCGCCAATCCAGCGATTGATCAGCGCAAACTGTTCGCGCGTTTCCAGGCCTTCGATGGTCACGGACAGACCGAGTTCATGGGTCATCTGCACGATACCGCGCAGAAGTTTCAGGGAACGGCCTTCCTCGGTAATATCAGTGATGAAGGAGCGATCAATCTTCACCTTGGTGACGGGTAAATCTTTCAGATAGCTCAGGCTGGAATAGCCGGTACCGAAATCATCAATGGCAACCTGCAGCCCCATGGCTTTCAGACTTTCGAGCACACCGCCTGTCGCCTCACGGTCGGTGATGATTGCACCTTCCGTGACTTCCACCTCGATCAGTGCAGGTTCCACGTTATAACGCAGCAAGGCTGACCGGATGATATCGGCCATGTCCATATTGTGCAGATCATAGGATGACAGGTTGATCGAAACGGCAATTCTGGAACCCCAGAGGCTGCAATCCTTGATGGCCTGTTCGATGACCGTCCGGGTCAGGTCCGAGATCAGTCCCATTTCTTCAGCCATGGGAATGAACTCCGCTGGAGAGATCGGGCCGAAATCCGGGTGGTTCCACCGCGAAAGCGCTTCACAGCCGACCATGCGCAAGGTGCGTACATTGATGATCGGTTGATAGGCAACCGACAGGGTCCGCTCGGCAATCGCCTTGCGCAGATCGTTTTTCAGCCGCTGTTTGCTGCGGAAGGACTGATCCATTGTGTCAACGAAAACAGCCCAGGCTTTTTGGCTATCTTTTCGCGCGGCATCAAGGGCAAGGTCAGCATTCATATGCATGACAGCAAGATCGAATTCACCCTTGCTGACAATCACCACGCCCGCATGGGCTCCGGTCACGATCTCCTGACCCGATACATTATACTGGCCCGAAATGGCGGCCATGATCCGCTCGACGCTCTTCAAAATAGCGTCGCGGGTTGGTGCTGAGAACAGCAACACAAACTCATCGCTGCCAAAACGCGAAATGACCGGATGCTTCACATCAACCGAAGCAAGCCGGTCGGCAAAGGCCCGCAACAATTCATCGCCAATACGATGGCCGAACGTATCATTGGTTCGCTTCAGGCCATCCACATCAACGACCATCAAGGCGATCTGCATTCCCGTCCCGATACCATCAAGATAGGTCTTGGCGATCTCGGCAAACTGGCTGCGGTTGGGTAGCCCCGTGAGACTGTCATAACGCGCCATACGGCTGATCTGCGCCTCTGCTTCGGCGCGCCGGGTAACGTCCTGCAGGATGAGCACTGTTCCGTGTTGGGGATCTGGCGTCGCCATAAACTCAAAGTGCCGCTTGTTCGGCGTAACAAACATGTCCCGTTCCTTGCGGCCAGTGAGCAGGTCCTGCATCTTGGCGGATAGGGAAGCGTGGGTTTCCTCGGGGAAATAGGCTTTGACGCGGGCAAGTCGCAGCAGGCTTTGCAGGGAATGACCATGCACCTGATCAGGGTCATCGAAGCCCATCATCTTCGCCGCCTTCATATTGGCAACGGTGATATTCTGTTTGCTATCAAACATCAGCAGGCCCTGCGGCATACCATTCAGTGCTGCGTCGAAATGGCTGACGACAACGCTCAACTGCTGCTTGCCCAAAAGCGCATCCCATAATGATTGCCGCAGCTTCGATGCAATCCGGACGTTGCTCCAGAAATACGGCAGGATCAGCAGCGCAAGCAGCCAATTGTAAATGCCGCCAAGCAGAATGAACGTCAGAAAAAGCGGCGCGAGAATACCAAAGGACATGCCAATGATAACAGTTGGCGATACATAGTTCCGTGTTACCAGCGCAACCATCGAAGCAACAACGATAGCCACGCTCGTAATAGCAGCCGAAGTGTCCGCAAACACATAAATACTCACCAGACACAGCAAACCGAGCAGGATGCACGTGCTGACCGCACCCAGAAGGTACCGCCATTCCCATTTTCGCAAATCCGTCATTGTAGCTGACGAAAGATCCTTTTGTTCAAAAGCACTGGCATTCGCAGTGCGAAGAAGAACAATCAGGAAAAAGGCCACCGCAAAACCGACGTAAATTGGCTGATTTGTTTTTATGTAAATAACCAGCGTAGCGAGAATTTGAACAACAGACGTCCACCACACGGCTTTCTTGTTCGCATAAAGTGTGCGCAGGAACAGAATTTCGAGAAAAATACTCTCGTTGCGTTCAATTTTCATCAAGGTGTCCGTGAATAACTGTACCCATAATTGGATACGTTAACGAATACTTTCGAACAAACGCCAACGATACTCAGATTATGTATGAGGCATGCATTTAGAATATTTATTTGCACCCCATGTCAAACTGATATTTATCAAATGGGAAACAGAATTACCAATTCCTAAAAGGATTAAGCCGGTGTCATAAACCGGTCACATCCTATGGTTCCAATTCGTTTTGGATTTTTCAGGCTGGACAGGCAATAGTTGTGGGGTCCGGCTTATCCTTGTCAGGGTTTGGATCGTAGAATGGACCAACCACCAGCGGTCTATCAGGCATGACAGATTGATCCGTGTCCGATATCATCGTCCGGTCGATAGTCTGCAGTAATTTCCCACCCGCATCCTCAAGACGGATTATCACCTTGTACTCCCGCCCAGCCTTTACGCATTTGATTGGCGGACTGTCGATGCCGATTTTTTCGACCGCTGGCCAGACTTTTTGGCGGACAATAAGTGGCTCGCCGCCCGCCGGGTTTTCAAACGTCGTTTCAAGCATTGCTTCGTCAGGTACGCGCCGCACCTTGGTCAGCGTCAGGTGATAAGTTGCCTGCGCGATACGATAATTGAAGACGAATAACTTTCCGGCGACAGCCAGATAATCGCCCTCGCCGGAATCGCGACAGGCACCCAGCGCCAGAACGCCTGTGATGACGGGCAAGAGAAGAAACATACGCAGTCGCCTTGCGATCTTATGCATGATCATTTTCCGGTTGTGTACGATTGCGGCGATAATGTCTCTGGGCCTTCGCCCGGTTTCCGCAGACGGTCATGTCGCACCAACGGCGACTGCGGTTGCGGCTCTCGTCGAAGTAAAGCCAATGGCAATTCGGGCAAATCTTGATCCGCTCAAGCCGTGCCGGTTCCAAAAGCCGCATGGCCGACAGGAAAGCTGCTGTACCGAGCGACAGTTCCCGTTCCCGCCCCAGCGCATTCGGCAGGGCCAGATCCTGTGTTCCGGGTTCATCACAAACCAGCGCCGACCCGAGTTGCAGGAACGTTGCCATATTTTGCGGGTGTAGCCCGCCACCCCGCACAGCCGTCCGAAACAGCGCGTTGATGGCCTCCCTGACATTAACAAGCCGCTCGACTTCCGTCCGCGCCACTGGCGCACGAAAGCTGGCTTCTCCCCATTCCGGCTTGCGGAAATGTGCCGCAGCCCGGGCAAATCGCTGTAGCTCCGCCCGGTCCGAAAACCGGTCCAGCGCGCGGTCGGGTGTCTCCCGGAAAATGACTGTGTTGGCCAGATCAAGAGCCAGCACGCCACCACTGAAACGATGCGCATTCCAATCAAAGGTCATGCAAAATTCTAACTGGTAAAATTGATTTTGCAAGTTAGTATGGTCAGGAATATGCGAGTGACCGATGGCCTATTTTCTGCAACTGCTGATTAATGGCATCCACAATGCCGCGCTCTATGCGTTGCTCGCCTATGGTTATGTGCTGATTCACGGCATTACCCATCGCACAGACCTTTCGCTTGGCGCCCTGTTCGCCTTTTCCGGCCAGACCTTTATTCTGGTAACGGCATTTGGCTGGACGGTACTCTGGATGACGCTGCCATTGGCTCTCGGCTTCGGACTGGCTGTTGCCACGATCTATGTCGGTCTCGGCGGTTACACCATTGCGAAACTGATCTACACACCGCTCGAGACGGGCAGCCGCAATACGGTGCTCGTCGCCACACTGGGCCTCAGCATATTTCTGATGGAACTGTCGCGCCTTGCCGCTGACACACGGGATTATTGGCTGCCACCCATGCTCGCGGAACCGGTTCATGTGCTTGGCTCCGGCGTTGATATCAGCCTGACACAGATGCAACTCGTCAATATTGTCGTGGCACTGGCTGTCATTACAACGGGTGAACTGGTCATGCAGCGCACGTCCGCCGGCCGGATATGGCGCGCGGTCAGTGACGAGCCCTTTGCAACGTCCATGTGCGGTATCGATCCGCGTCGTGTCAGAACAAAAGCGATCCTCGCAGCTTGCGGCATCTGCGCCATCGCAGGGTTTCTGGCCGCGCTTTACTACGGCAATATAAGCTTCACTACCGGGATGATCTTCGGTTTGAAAATCCTGTTCATCACCGCTGCAGGCGGACTTTCAAAACCGCTTCATGCTGCGCTGGGTGCAGCAGCAGTCGGGGTGGTTGAATCCCTGTGGGGCGGATATTTTTCCGTTCTCTGGCGCGACGCGGCGGTATTCTCTTTGCTGGTCTTTGTTCTCGCCGTGCGCACGAACAATGATGAGGCCGAAAGAATCTAGCCCTGCAGGCTATGCCCGCCATCAATCGTAATAACAGTACCGGTGATATAGCTGCTGGCATCGGATGCAAGCAACAACACTGCACCATCAATATCATCGGGTTCGCCGAGCCTGCGCATCGGATTTTTGCCTTTCAGAAACCCATGCGCCGGGCCATTCATGATCGACTCATTGAGGCGTGTGGGAAACCATCCGGGTGCAATGGCGTTGACACGGATGGCATGGGAAGCCAATTCCAGCGCCAGCGAACGGGTCATCTGGCTTATCGCAGCTTTTGACATGGCATAACCAGCCGATCCTTTGATGGGCGCATCGGCAAGAATGCTCGACAGGTTGACAATCGATCCGCCAACACCGGCCGCAATCATGCGTTTGGCGGCTTCCTGCGCAATGAAGAATGCACCTTCCACATTCACTTCGAAAATGTGCCGCAACTGCTCACGCGTTGTGGTGAGTGCGCGCTCCATCGTGGCAACTCCGGCATTGTTGAAGACAACCGTGACTGTCCCGAGCTTCTGCTCCGCCTCATCAAAAGCGCGCTCAATATCAGCGGCTATAGTAACATCGGCAATAATATTCAGAACATTGGGGCTGTGTTCATTATCCGGAGCAGGCGTGCGCGAAATGGAAACAACATTGGCACCATGCGCTGCAAGCACCTGAACCATCCTCAGCCCCAAACCTGAAGATCCACCCGTTACCGCAATAGTCTTTCCTGCAACGGAAATAGAAGAGGCACTTGTCATTACACTTAATACCAACATCAAACTGTTTCTCCACTGTTAGACTGCCCGTGCAACGATGACAACCACCCGAGTGTTCGAGTTCTGCAACTGCAATCAATTGGGTTGATGCACCGGTATGGGGCTGCTAACAGTTCAGACAGACTATTCGGGAGAGACAGCCGGGTTAGGCCTATTGCCGCCATTTCCAAGAGCGGCGCAGCCTATGGGATGAAGAGCTGTCTGGGTGATTATCCGGGGAACTGTAACAGTTGCCGGACTTATGGGGAGGAACTGCATGTCGGCTTTGCTTGCCGTGTCGAGAGCGATCGACCGTCTCAATGAATTCGTTGGCCGAAATGTTGCCTGGCTGATTTTTCTGGCCGTGGTGGTCAGCGCCGGCAACGCCATTGTCCGCAAAGTATTCAACCAATCGTCGAATGCGTGGCTGGAATTGCAATGGTTTCTGTTTGGTGGTGCTTTCATGCTGGCAGCCGCCTATACGCTGCAACAGAACGAACATATTCGCATCGACATTGTTTACGGCGCCTTTTCCCGCCGTGTGCAGCATTGGATTGATCTTCTCGGCCATCTTTTCTTCCTGATGCCTTTCGTTCTCCTCATGTGCTTTTACTTTGTCCCCTATGTCAGCCTGTCCTACCGCAGCGGCGAAGGCTCCCCAAGCGCGGGTGGTCTGGTCCAGTGGCCGGGAAAGCTGATCCTGCTTGTCGGCTTTCTGCTGCTGGCCATTCAGGGCGTTTCTGAAATCATCAAGAAGATTGCGGTGATGCGCGGCGATATTCCCGATCCCAATCCGCCTTTAAGTCTCGAAGAGATTGCGGAACAGGAAGTTGCCATGGCGGAGGCGCGTAATGATTGAGTTTATTGCGCAGAACATGGCGCCAATCATGTTCGCCTCGCTGATCATTTTCATGTTGATCGGCTATCCTGTCGCGTTTGCTCTTGCTGCAAACGGATTGCTGTTTTTCTTTATTGGCGTCGAACTCGCCCCCTATTCCAACGGGACGATTACCCTCGACTGGCCATTTCTTTATGCCCTGCCCGAACGGTTCTGGGGGGTGATGTCGAATGACACATTGCTCGCCATTCCGTTCTTTACCTTCATGGGTATCATTCTTGAACGCTCCGGCATGGCCGAAGACCTTCTGGATACGATCGGCCAGCTGTTCGGTCCGATCCGTGGCGGCCTTGCCTATGCGGTCATTTTCGTCGGTGCGCTGCTTGCAGCCACGACAGGCGTCGTCGCGGCATCGGTCATTTCCATGGGCCTCATTTCGCTGCCGATCATGCTGCGTTATGGTTATGACCGACGCGTAGCGTCAGGCGTCATCGCGGCATCCGGCACGCTGGCACAGATCATTCCGCCATCGCTGGTGCTGATCGTTCTGGCTGATCAGCTCGGACGCTCGGTCGGCGACATGTATCACGGCGCACTGATCCCCGGCCTCGTGCTCACCGGTCTCTACATGCTCTATGTTCTGGCACTGTCGATCTTCAACAAGAAATCCATGCCTGCTTTACCCGTTGAAGCGCGCACGCTGGGTTCGGGTGTTACATCTCTGATCATTGCTCTGGTGATTGTCGTCGCTATCGCCTATGGCGCGATTGTCTGGCTGACACCGACGGCGGGAGCCAATGCGGATATCTGGGGCGCAACAATTGGCATTGTTGTTATCTATGCATTCGCGCTGGCAGACCGTTCATTTAGCCTCAACCTGATGTCGCGTCTCGCCCAACAGGTGATCATTGTTCTCATCCCGCCACTTGCATTGATCTTTCTCGTGCTTGGCACGATCTTCCTTGGTATTGCCACACCGACAGAAGGTGGCGCCATGGGTGCCGTGGGCGCTTTGCTCATGGCCGCATCCAAGGGACGTCTTAATCTTGGCGTTGTCAGGCACGCCCTGACATCCACCACGCGGCTGTCTTCATTCGTCCTTTTCATCCTGCTTGGTGCGCGTGTCTTCTCGCTCACCTTCTACGGTGTGAATGGCCAGATATGGGTGGAGCATTTGCTGGCTTCACTGCCGGGCGGACAGGTCGGGTTCCTGATTGTCGTCAATCTGCTCGTCTTCTTCCTGGCATTCTTTCTCGACTTCTTCGAGCTTGCCTTTATTATCGTACCGCTGCTTGCTCCCGTTGCGGAAAAGCTCGGCATCGATCTGATCTGGTTCGGCGTGCTTCTTGGCATCAACATGCAGACAAGTTTCATGCATCCGCCGTTTGGTTTTGCCCTGTTCTATCTCAGGTCTGTGGCCGCCAAAGTGCCCTATATGGACAAGATAACCGGCAAGAAAATCCAGCCCATCACCACGGGGCAGATCTATTGGGGTGCCGTGCCATTCGTCGGCATTCAGATCATCATGGTGGCTCTGACGATTATGTTCCCGCAAATGGTCATGCATTATACCGGCCCGGCCAGCACAGTTAATCCGGCAACCATCCAGATTCCGAACTCAGACCTCGGGGGTGGGCTTGGCGGCGGATTGGGAAGCGGCCTCGGCGGGGGATTGGGCACAGACCTCAGCGCACCACCTCTGGGCGGGCCACCACCTGCGCCTGCACAGCCCGCACAACCGGCAGCACCGGATTTGAGCCAGCCGCCGAAAATGTAATGTAGCCTCAAGATAAAGAAAAAGCCCGGCATCGCTGCCGGGCTTTTTATATCTGGAAACTGAAAGCCTAAAGCTTACCGTTACGCTGCTGCACCATCATGAACGTATCGAAGGTGTATTCCGCCACCTGAGCATAAAGGAAATGCTCGTTGCGGAAACCCTTGATGGAATCCCAGATCTTTTTGAATCCCGGATTGCTGGCTTCGATTTCAGCATAGACGCCATTGGCTGCTTCGAAACACGCATTGAGGATTTCCGGGCTGAACGGACGCAATTGCGCGCCACCGGCAACCAGCCGCTTGATCGCAGGCGGGTTCACATAATCATACTTCTGCAGCATGTTCGCATCGGTTGCCTGCGCTGCCGTGCGGAACAGGGACTGATAGCTTGGCGGCAATGAATCCCATTTCTGCTTGTTGACCATGAAGCTAACAGTCGGTCCACCTTCCCACCAACCGGGATAGTAGTAAAACGGCGCAACTTTCTGGAAGCCGAGCTTTTCGTCATCATAGGGACCAACCCATTCGGCGGCATCGATCGTGCCCTTTTCAAGGGATGGATAGATATCACCACCCGCGATCTGCTGTGGTACAACACCAAGCTTTTCCATAACCTTGCCGGCAAAGCCGCCAATGCGCATTTTGAGACCCTTCAGGTCTTCAACGGTCTTGATTTCCTTGCGGAACCAGCCACCCATCTGCACGCCGGTATTACCGCCCGGATAGGCCTGCAGGCCCTGCTTGTTGAAAAACTCGTTCATCAGGTCAATGCCGCCGCCATGGTACTGCCAGGCATTCATACCGCGTGCATTGAGCGCAAATGGCACGGCTGCACCCAGAGCCCAGGTGGGGTCCTTGCCCCAGTAATAATAGGCAACGGTGTGGCACAGTTCGACCGTACCCGCTGCAGCAGCGTCAGCTGCCTGAAGGCCCGGAACAACTTCACCCGCCGCAAATGGCTGGATGACAAAATTGCCGTCCGTTGCTTCTTTCAGATATTTCGACAGAACCTCGGCGCCGCCATAGATCGTGTCCAGTGACTTTGGAAATGATGACGCACAGCGCCATGTGATCTTCGGCATTGACTGCGCAATTGCTGGCGCTGCCAGCGTGGTTGCCGCAGCAACCCCCGCGCCGGCAAATCCGGCATTCTTGATGAATGAACGACGATCCATATACTCTCCTCCAGAATTTATCGCTTCAGACCCCCCGGACAGTTTCTGTCCAATTGCTCCCGGTCTGGGGATCACCATACACGCTCGACTATTCAAGTCCAGCCGCTGAAAACACAAACAAAGCGCTGATTAAAACAGAGTGGAATCCCAAGGAAAAAACGTCTTTTGCGACGGAATGCCTCCGGCCTTCGGCAGCCATTGGAAACGCACCCGAATTACACTACATTCCAGAGAGAATTATTATTTGGAGCATCGCCATGCGGCAGCCTCTCGTCGCCATCACCTCAGACGTTCGCGCCTTTGAAAATTATACGTGGCACGCAGCACCCGATCAGTATCTGAAAGCTGCCTATGACGCAGCCGGTGTCATCCCCCTGATCGTCCCGTCCTTTGGCGAAGGCCTCGACATAGACGCTATTCTTGACGGTGTGGATGGTGTTCTGGTTACAGGCTCCAAATCCAATGTGCATCCTGCGCTCTACGGCGTGGAACCGACCGAGGCGCATGAACCCTATGATCCTGCCCGGGATGCAACTTCATTGCCGCTAATCCGGCGGGCAATTGAGCGCGGCGTGCCGCTACTCGCCATTTGCCGGGGCATTCAGGAACTGAACGTTGCCCTTGGCGGAACACTTGCCACGGAAATACAGGAACTCGATGGCCGTATGGATCACCGCGCGCCTCAGTCCGCCGAACAGGCCGAGCGCTTTGCCATCCGCCACCCCGTGCGCATCAAGCCCGGCTCATGCCTTGCCAATGTAATGCAGTCGGACACACTTCAGGTCAATTCCGTACACAGACAGGCCATCGACCGGCCCGCCGCCCAGCTTGATATCGAAGCCGTCGCCGAGGACGGAACCATTGAGGCCGTATCAGTCAAAAACGCCCGCGGATTTGCTGTTGGTGTGCAATGGCACCCGGAATATTGGGTGAAAACCGACAGCCCTTCGCGCAAGATTTTCGCTGCCTTTGGCGACGCCGCACGTGCGCACAAGGCAAGCCGCGAACGGCTTCAGGCCGCCGAATAGCGATATTGCCTAGTGCATCGGATCGCTTGCGAAACGCAAAATATTATTTGAACATCGCTCCATTACAGGCATCGGTAACAATTAAATTTGTACCAGCCGTTCGGGGGCAATGGTGGCAATTCAATTCACAAATTCACTGGAACAGGAATTTCCAGTTGTTTCGAAAATGTCGATTCCCTATGAGCTGAACCCGTATGGGCAAGCAAGCAGCGGCGGCCGGACCGGAACGGACTTCGATATGTATTTTGTCGAATCGCCGTGGGGCCCACGGGTTATCTGTTTTATGAAACTGAACTTCATTTTCACAAACGGTAGCGGCGGAGCTTGGGATGATGGTGAACGGCGAGATTGGGTAGCGAACTGGACATCGCAAATCGCTGGAAGGTGGAGCACAAACAGGCTGACCACTACATCTGACGGAAGGCCAGTCGGCTTGAGGTTCTATTTTTCCATACAGATCAATAGCAGCTCACAAAGCGCGCATTGGCCTGTCCACGTCGAAAAAATCAAGGATTCAGAAGAGCACAAGAGGTATAAAAGCCTCACCTGTACACGTAAAAGCCCATTGTGCGAGATGAGGCATGTGCAGTTGAGTAGCTTTGACCTGAAACCTTTATCGCTTGAACCAGGGGTTACGCAGCGGATAGCTCTTCATGAATTCGGTCACATGATTGGATATATGGAAGATGAATATAAACGCAGGTCGCGTTACTTCGGCGAAACTGGCTCAATGATGCACAGCGGTGAGGCTGTCGAGCCTCGGCATCTTAAGCCCTTCAAAGATTATGCGGATTCATTATCAAGAACATGGGACACGCATATGCATGCATATTCGAAAAAGGTGCAGGCCGAGCAGCATAAGATCGCGTTACTTGCTCAAAAGCAAACCAAAGCGACAATGGATTCCATACGATTTCAAAATGCCGGAGGCATATTGAGCGGCAAACCTGCACCCCAATATGTACTCAAACCCGGCATGCCCGGCGGCCCTTCTGAATACAAAGTGCCACCGCTTTTACATAAACGCTAAACTTCACATCAGGCTAAAGCAGATCGACGCCCGCTGCGGACAATGACAAAAGCACCGACCGTGGCGCGACACTGACGTAGGCACGGCCATCACCGGGGCTAAATTCGACGATGGTTTTTCCGTTCTGATCGGCAAAGGCAATCGTGCCGTCCTGATTGTTGCGCCATTCCGTTGCGTTGGCCAGCGGCGCATAAAGCGCCGCGCAATCCTTATTCACATGCAGGGCATCATGGCCCGGCAGTCCGTTTTCCTGCGGAAATGCCTTGCACCTGGCGCTACCGCCCGGACTACTGATCACAAATGCCGGGGCATCGAATTCCGTCAGACCTGTTGAGGCTGTCATTGTCGGATCGACATTGGCTGGCTGAGACGCTGTGAATGACGCGAAATCCGCAAACAGCGCGGCAACAGCAAAAAAGGAGAAGAGGCCGATCCCGGCAGTTAAACTCAGCTTCACAATGAACTCCCCGGGCATACGCGCACGGAAAGACCCTAAGCAATCAGCGTTAATCAACCGTTAGAGCGCGATGAAAGCCTCTCGCGCCTGATGATGCTACCGCTCTTTGGGTTTTGAGGTTGATTGCCGGATGCGCAGCTCCGGCTTGATAAGTTCCTGCCGTGCATGGGTGTCAGCGCCGTTGAGCTGATCAAGCAGCGCCCGTGCTGCACGCTGGCCGACTTCGCGCTGACCATTCCACACCGTCGTCAAAGCCGGCGTGGCAATCGCCGCTTCTTCGAGATCATCATAGCCGGTCACGGAAATATCGACGCCGGGAACCATGCCCGCGCGGGCAATACCGTTCATCATGCCGATGGCAGCAAGATCATTCCAGCAGACCGCGGCAGTTGGATGATCTTTCAGCGCCAGAAACTGCGGCGCGGCGTCAAAACCAGCCTGCTTGGTGCGCGGTCCCGGAATGCGCCATTCCGGCTTGACCTCAAGACCTGCCTTTTGCATGGCCAGAAGATAACCTTCATAGCGGTCGCGGCCTGTTGATGTCTGGTCCGTACCGCCGACCATGGCAATCCGCGTATGGCCCAGTGAAATCAGATGGTTTGTCGCAAGGCTGATGCCATAGGAATCATCGCCGCGAAAAACCGGTACATTTGCATCCTTGACTGTACGAGCAATCAGGACGATCGGCAGACCATTATCCTCAGCCATGCGGATATCTTCGGCCGGAGTGCCAATGGCTGGTGACATGATGACCCCATCGCCGCCCAATTGCAGAACGGTCTCGATAAATGTGCGCTGCTTGTCGAGCTGGTCATAATGGTTGGACAGAATGAATGTCTGRCCGGAGCGGTCCAATTCACTCTCGATTGCCCGCAGAATTTCGGCGAAAAACGGGTTCATGATGTCATGAACAACCACACCGACAATACCCGAGCGCGAGGTGCGCAGGCTGGCCGCCCGTCGGTTATAGATATAACCGACGGCGCGGGCATGTTCTTTGATTTTTTCACGCGTCTGGTCCGCCACAAGGGGACTATCGCGCAAAGCAAGCGATACGGTTGCAGTAGACACTTTCAGCGCGTCGGCAATTGTCGATAGTTTGATCTTTTGCGCCAAAAACCGCCTCCCCGCCGTCTGGTCAGACAAATACATTGTCGTTCTCTGGCGTTATGCCATTGCCACCCGATAAATCAAAGCCCTTTCGCCGACTGCCGCGTGCAAAGCCCCAATTGGCTTTGGATAGTGACATCGGTCCCATGACAATCAGGAGCGCATCCGCAACCGGTGTTCCCGGTGCACGACGTAAAGACCGCTCGCAATAACGATGACAGCCCCCAGAAGCGTATAAACATCGGGGAACTGGTCAAAGACGAGATACCCGAACGCGAGCATCCAGATGATCTGCAGGAACGGATAAGGGGCAAGAGCAGCTGTCGTTGCACGCCGATAGGCCAGAATGATCAGATAATGCCCCACTCCGCCAAAGAAACCAAGCATCAGCAGAAGCACTATCTGAAACCACGTCTGCGGCATGACAGCTTCAGTTACGGCAGGCGAAATAAGAACGGCAGGCGCCAATGCCGAAAAAAAGATCAGGCTCTCAGGTGATTCGGTGGCAGCCATGCGGCGGGTCAAAAGCACGTAAAGCGAGTAGCTCAGCATCGCCAATATCGAATAGGGCAAGCCGGGATTGAGCGTTCCGAAGCCGGGACGCGCAATGATCAGCACGCCGATAAATGCCACGATAATCGCAGCCCAGCGGCGCCATCCTGCCCACTCCCCCAGCAATGGCCCCGCCAGCGCCGCAATAACCATGGGCGCGGCGAATGTAATTGTGATCGTTTCGCCAAGCTGCATGGTCTGCAGCGCGTAAAAGTTGAAATAAGTAGAGCCAAACAGGCACAGTCCGCGCAGCAATTGAAAGCGGTAACTCCTGACCCTGAAAAGCGCAGGATTGGTCCAGCCGCGAAAGAAAATGAGAACCAGCACCGCGTGCTCGACAAACCGCATCCACGACACAAAAGCCGGTGGAATACCCTGAAGAACCAGATATTTGGCGCTTGTATCCAGACAGGAGAAGAGGATGCCCGCCGCAAAAATATAAAGAATCGCAGCAGCGGGTACGGCTTCCTGAGAGGAAGGTGTAGATACAGACAAGATGCTAACCAATCAGACAGGCAGGACTGACCACCATGTTAGCAATTTCGCACCGTTTGTAACGGTCAATCGCACTGTGACAGGCAGAAAATTACTCGTCGTCACCATCGTCATCATCATGATCGTCATCCGACCCCGTCTGACGCAACAGTTCAGCAGCCGACAAATTGATCTCAAGGCGCTGCAGCATCTTGATCAGAGCCTTGCGTTCCTTCTTGTCAAAGCCCTTCATCGCATCCTTTTCAGTCTTGCGGATGGATTTCTCGATAGCCTTGATCGCCTCATTGCCCGTATCTGTCAGGAAAATATGCGCCTGACGCTGGTCAGTCGCAGATCCCTCTTTTTTGACAAAGCCCTGCGTCTGAAGCCGGGAAATCGTTTTGGTGATTGTTGGCGGGCGAACACCCAGGCGTTTTGCCAATACACTTGGCGAAAGACCATCCTCATGCGCCAGCTGCAACATTACAGCGTCCTGTCCCGCATAAAAACCATGGGTCAAAAGCCGGGTGGCCAGTGCCGTGCGCGTCAGCCGAGCGGTTGATTGCAGACGGTGAAGAATGAGAGGCTTGCGTTCCTTGACCATTCAAATTCCTGCTCGCTGTGAACCAATTGTCCGGTTAATGATAAGGCGGCTAGCTCTTTTTGGTAAATGGTAATTATCAGACGAAGGATGTCGGCACTGTACAGTCTCAACTTTGAACGAAAATAACCTTTGGCGCCTCAATTTTCAGCTCTGCACCACTAAGCCGATCCCCCGATGAACCCGCGTTACAATTCTTATATGACATTCTGATGAAATTTGCCGACGAATTGCCGCCAGAGCCCAAATAAGCCGATAAAAATCGGGTTGGGGATGCCTACCCTCGCTCCATCAAGGCAGTTATGCTAACAGCGTCCTTGTAACCCGTGAGTGACCCATGCCCACGCTATCAGCCAAAACAATTGCTCTTCTTCCGCTTGGTGCCCATGAGCAGCACGGGCCGCATTTGCCCTATGAAACCGACACATTGATTGCGCAAGGGTTCGTCAACCGACTGAAACCGGCCCTTCCCGCAACGCTTTCAGTCGATTTTCTACCGGTTGAGCCTGTTGGTTACTCCATCGAACACATGGATGTCGCGGGAACGAAGAGCCTGGCTTTTGATGAGGCTGTGCGCCGCTGGATCGATATCGGCAAGGGCGTCGCAGATCGCGGCCAGTCCAAGTTGGTCATTCTCAACGCCCATGGCGGCAATTCTCCGCTCATGACAATTGTCGCCACTGAACTGCGGGTTCGTTTCAATATGCTTGCTGTCGCAACAAGCTGGACGCGATTTGGTTTGCCGGATGGCCTTATTTCTCCACAGGATAAAGCGCTCGATATCCATGGCGGTTTTATCGAAACTTCGGTGATGCTGGCGCTCTACCCGGAAAGGGTCGAGATGGCGAAAGCACAGAACTTTGATTCGAACCAACGACTGTATATCGAGACCTACACACATTTGCGTGCCTACGGTCCGCATGCCTTTGGCTGGAAAATGTCGGATCTGAACAGGCTTGGTGTTGCCGGCGATGCCTCCCGCGCCACGGCAGAGGCTGGAGAAAAGTTCATTACACACAGTTTAAAGGGTATTATCGAACTGCTTGAGGATGTGGACCGCTTCGACTGTTCGGTTTTTGCGTGACAGGCTCAATCCGCTTGAACAAACCATTCACGCAATTGAACACATCGGATGTGGCAAAACCCGTCATGATCACCTATATCCTGTGTTCATCCTTTCAAAGAGGCACACGATGAGTGAAGCTCCAACGACCACCAATGCTGCGCCTGACACCGCGCGCATCCCTCAGATCCCCGTCACCGTTCTCACCGGTTATCTCGGTTCCGGCAAGACGACTCTGCTCAACCGTATTTTGAGCGAAGACCATGGCAAACGTTATGCGGTCATCGTCAATGAATTCGGCGAGATCGGCATCGACAATGATCTGATCGTCGAATCCGACGAAGAAATCTATGAAATGAACAATGGCTGTATCTGCTGCACCGTGCGCGGAGACCTGATCCGCGTGGTGGAGGGCCTGATGCGCCGCCCCGGCCGGTTTGATGCGATCATCGTCGAGACTACAGGTCTGGCTGACCCTGTTCCCGTCGCCCAGACTTTCTTCATGGATGATGACGTGCGCAGCAAAACCATGCTCGATGCTGTGGTTGCCCTTGTCGACGCCAAGCATCTGCCCTTGCGTCTGAAGGACAGCCGCGAGGCGGAGGATCAGATTGCCTTCGCCGATGTGGTACTCCTGAACAAGACCGATCTGGTAACGGCTGATGAACTGGCTGCCGTCGAGGCAACCGTTCGTGCCATCAACCCCTATGCGGTCATCCACAAGACCGAGCGGGCCAGTATTGATCTGACCCGCGTGCTCGATCGCGGCGCCTTCGATCTGACCCGCGCCTTGGAAAACGACCCGCACTTCCTTGATCACGATCATCCTGACCATGCCTGCGGCCCTGATTGTGATCATGACCATGATCACGCGCACCATCATCACGATCATGACCATGGACATCATCACCACCATGATCACGCGTCGCCGATTCACGATACGACTGTGATCTCGGTTTCCCTGCGCGTGGGCGAACTCAATTCCGATAAGTTCTTTCCATGGGTCCAGAAAATCACTCAGGACCAGGGGCCGAACATCCTGCGCCTGAAGGGTATTCTCGCATTCAAGAATGATCATGAGCGCTATGTTATTCAGGGCGTCCACATGATTATTGAAGGCGATCATCAGCGCGCATGGAAAGACAATGAAAAGCGCGAAAGCCGTCTTGTCTTCATCGGCCGCGAACTCGACCATGATGCGCTGAAATCCGGACTTGAAAGCTGCCTCGCCTAGGCTACAAACATATTGAATGAAATTGAAATGGCATGATGTCTTTCGTTCGAACGCCGATACCGCTGTAATAGCAGCCTCGCACGAACGAACGACATTGCCTTTCACATTCCTGTTTGTTTCTTTTTTGCCATTCCGGGCGCCATTGCAATCCAATTCATGAGCTTATCATCTATGCCGACTATTGCCCCGCTTGATCTGACCGGTCACTGCATTGACGCCCGTTTTGTTCAGGACGTTCCATTCTTTGCGCTCGCCGATGGCACCGTGCATCGGCTCGACAATGGCCATAAGATCACAGAGGCTCATGACGGACTTCTTTGTGCAGTGCTTTCTTCTGATGGTAAGTCATTACTTACAAGTGGAGAAGATGGCCGCGTCTGTTCGACCAGCTTGAATGGCGAAGTCACCGAACTCAGCAAGATACCGCGCAAATGGATGACTGCCTTGGCTGCGGCACCGAACGGCGCGATTGCCTATGCATCGGGAAAAATCGCCTGGGTGCGCGCTCCTGATGGATCAGTACGGGAATTGGTTCATGAGCGCAGCGTGGAGGGCCTTGCTTTTGCGCCAAAGGGCCTGCGGTTGGCAGTTGCCCGTTACAATGGCGTAACGCTGCACTGGCCTGCCACCAACGGAACACCGACAGAGCTGGAATGGAAAGGCGCGCATGTCCAGGTGGTTTTCTCGCCTGACAACCGCTTCCTTGTCACGTCCATGCAGGAAAATGCGCTGCATGGCTGGCGTCTGGAAGATAACAGGCACATGCGCATGACCGGCTATCCCAACAAGGTGAAAAGCTGGTCATGGAGCCCGAAGGGCAAATGGCTGGCGACATCAGGTGCACCGGCCTCCGTTGTCTGGCCATTCTCGGGCAAGGACGGGCCGATGGGTAAAGCGCCGCTGGAACTTGGCACGCGCGGCGACAGTGCCGTGACCGCCGTCGCCTGCCATCCTGTCGAGGATATTGTCGCGATTGGCTATTCCGACGGCATGATCCTTGTTGGACGCTTTGGGGATCAAAAGGAAGTGCTGCTGCGTCGTCCCGGTAAAGGCGCAATTTCGTCGATGGATTGGGACAGAACCGGACATCGTCTGGTGTTTGGGAGCGAGAGCGGCGATTGCGGCGTTGTGGATATTACGGCGTAATCTCTTTTTCCGCGCTTGATCAAAATAGTATTTAAGTAACGACGTACAATTCCGGAAGCCCACTTTTACGGGCTTTCATGACGGATGTTGTGCCCTTTGCAGAGCGTCTTGCGGCGGCTCCATTGTCGTGCCTCTGGGCTTAACACGGTGTGCTGCCGGTTTATAATGCGTTTTGAGAAGCTGGTTTTGGTTTGATATTTGGGAGTTTTGGGGGGATGGTTTGCCCGCTCGGGTCTTTAGACAGCGCCGTGGGTTGTTTTGCGGGCTCTGGCTTCCGGTTCTCGCCCTTCATGTTGAGCGGCTGGCGAGGAGAGCGATGTTTTGAGAAGCTTGTTGGTTTTCTATTTGGAATGTTTGGTTGCGGGGACAGGATTTGAACCTGTGACCTTCAGGTTATGAGCCTGACGAGCTACCGGGCTGCTCCACCCCGCGCCACCAAGCGGCTTTTGCCGCTTTGTCTGCCTTACGGCAGGATTGTTATTATGCTCTTACGTCGAACGATTTGCAAAATTGTCTGCTGATTTTGCAAAATGCTCTGATGATTTGTCAGATCGGTTGTATTTGCAAAAGCAAAAGGCCGCTTGGAGCGGCCTTTTGGATGTTTGGTATGGAATTGTTGTGTTTTGATTTCATGTTGCGCTTGGCAGACCTGGCAGCGACCTACTCTCCCGCGTCTTGAGACGAAGTACCATTGGCGCTGGAGCGTTTCACGGCCGAGTTCGGAATGGGATCGGGTGCAGCCGCTCCGCTGTAACCACCAGGTCAGCAAAGAGCAACGATGAAAGAGAAGCTGGTTTTGTTTGTTTTTTCGATTTTGACGGTTCACCGACTTTCCAGTGATCGGTACGGACAGCACTCGGGAGAGAACTCCAGAAGGCTCCAATACAGACCGCTAGGTCGTCGCCGGTCGTCCGGCGCCCTCGCGGAGCATAGGGTCGAAGACCCGCTCATGCGTGAGCGCTTTTCAATCATCTGACATTGTCAGATGGATATAAGTAATGAGAATGATCAAGCCAATCGAGCTATTAGTACCGGTAAGCTTCATGCGTTGCCGCACTTCCACACCCGGCCTATCGACGTGGTGGTCTTCCACGGCTCTCAAGGGAATACTCGTTTTCAGGTGGGTTTCCCGCTTAGATGCCTTCAGCGGTTATCCCGTCCGTATATAGCTACCCTGCTATGCGGCTGGCGCCACAACAGGTCCACCAGAGATACGTCCATCCCGGTCCTCTCGTACTAGGGACAGATCCTGTCAATATTCCTACACCCACGGCAGATAGGGACCGAACTGTCTCACGACGTTCTGAACCCAACTCACGTACCGCTTTAAATGGCGAACAGCCATACCCTTGGGACCTGCTCCAGCCCCAGGATGCGATGAGTCGACATCGAGGTGCCAAACAACCCCGTCGATATGGACTCTTGGGGGTCATCAGCCTGTTATCCCCGGCGTACCTTTTATCCGTTGAGCGATGGCCCTTCCACGCGGGACCACCGGATCACTATGACCGACTTTCGTCTCTGCTCGACTTGTCAGTCTCGCAGTCAGGCGGGCTTATGCCATTGCACTCGACGACCGATTTCCGACCGGTCTGAGCCCACCATCGCGCGCCTCCGTTACTCTTTAGGAGGCGACCGCCCCAGTCAAACTACCCACCATACACTGTCCCGGATCCGGATAACGGACCGCGGTTAGACATCCATATAGGTAAGGGTGGTATTTCAAGGATGACTCCACCATGGCTGGCGCCACGGCTTCAAAGTCTACCACCTATCCTACACATGCCGACACGAATGCCAGTGTAAAGCTATAGTAAAGGTGCACGGGGTCTTTCCGTCTAACCGCAGGAACCCCGCATCTTCACGGGGAATTCAATTTCACTGAGTCTGCGTTGGAGACAGCGGGGAAGTCGTTACGCCATTCGTGCAGGTCGGAACTTACCCGACAAGGAATTTCGCTACCTTAGGACCGTTATAGTTACGGCCGCCGTTTACTGGGGCTTCGATTCAAAGCTTGCACCTCTCCTCTTAACCTTCCAGCACCGGGCAGGCGTCAGACCCTATACGTCGTCTTGCGACTTCGCAGAGCCCTGTGTTTTTGGTAAACAGTCGCTACCCCCTGGTCTGTGCCACCCTCCTCTACTTGCGTAGAAAAGGGTCACGCTTCTTCCGAAGTTACGCGTGCAATTTGCCGAGTTCCTTCAACGCAGTTCTCTCAAGCGCCTTGGTATTCTCTACCAGTCCACCAGTGTCGGTTTAGGGTACGGTCTATACGCGGGAGCTATTTCCTGGAACCGCTTCGAAGCCCTTCCAATCCAATAAGGAAGAACAACATACGCGATCCGTCACTACCCGCAGGCCCACGAATATTAACGTGGTTCCCATCGACTACGCCTTTCGGCCTCGCCTTAGGGGCCGGCTAACCCTGCTCAGATTAACTTTAAGCAGGAACCCTTGGACTTTCGGCGAGGGAGTCTCTCACTCCCTTTATCGTTACTCATGTCAGCATTCTCACTTCTGATACCTCCAAAGGCCCTCACGGGTCCCTCTTCAACGGCTTACAGAACGCTCCGCTACCACTTGCTTATTGCTAAGCAAATCCACAGCTTCGGTGTATGGCTTTAGCCCCGGTACATTTTCGGCGCAAAGACCCTTATTTAGACCAGTGAGCTGTTACGCTTTCTTTAAATGATGGCTGCTTCTAAGCCAACATCCTGGTTGTTTTGGGATCCTCACATCCTTTCCCACTTAGCCATAACTTAGGGACCTTAGA